>DASYUP010000235.1:0-3018 GCA_036001185.1 Thermoanaerobaculia bacterium | reverse complement strand
CCGACATGGTGGAGGTCGATGGCGAGGGCCGGGTGCGCCGCGTCGAGGTGCGGCCGGCGACCTCCTCGCTCCGTTTCTGCTGGCTGCTCGCCGTGTGGGGGCCCGCCTTCACCGAGCACCTGCACCGCATGGTGGCGGCGGCGCCGGCCGGCGGCGCCGAGCTGCAGATCGGCGCCGTCGTGCGGGCCGCCGTCGAGGCCGGCCTCGACGTGCGCGGCGTCGAGATCCCCGGCGGCTGGTTCCGCGACGTCGGCACACCGGCCGATGTCGCCGCCATGTGGCGCGCCGGGGGCGAGCCCGAGCGGCGGTAGGATCTCGCGGGGCGGCGCCACCGTGTACGATGCGCCGCCGGTCGGTTGCGCGTCGCCCGCGTCGACTGGCCGTCGCCCCACCGCCCATGGATCCCCTGCGCATCGCCGTCGTTGGCTGCGGCGCCATCGCCGAGCTCCAGCACCTGCCGGCGCTCGCCGCGTCCAGGCAGGCCCGGGCCGTGGCCCTGGTCGACCGCGAGCTGGCGCGCGCCCAGGCGCTCGCCCGGCGCTGGCGGGTGCCGCGCGCCGCCGCTGACGTTGCCGAGGTTGCCGACGACATCGACGCCGCCATCCTCGCCCTCCCCAACCACCTGCACGCCCCGGTGGCGATCGACCTGCTGCGGCGAGGCATCCACGTGCTGGTGGAGAAGCCGATGGCGCCCACGGTGGCCGACTGCGACGCCATGATCGCCGCCGCGGCCGGCAGCGGCGCGGTGCTGGCGGTGGGGCTCGAGTTCCGCTTCTTCGACTCCACCGACCTGGTGCGTGAGCTGCTCGGCGCCGGGCTAGTGGGCCCACTCGCCGGGTTCGAGCTGCGCCAGGGGGTGATCCCGCGCTGGCCCTTCGCCAGCGACTTCGTTCTGCGCAAGGAGACCGCCGGCGGCGGCGTCCTCGCCGATTTCGGCGTCCACGTGCTCGACCTCCTGCTCTGCTGGCTCGGCGACTGGCGGGCCGTGGAGTGTGCCGACGACGCGCGCGGCGGCCTGGAGGCGGACGCCGAGCTCGCCCTCACCATGGCCTCGGGCGTCGGCGGCACCGTCGAGGTGAGCCGCACGCGCAACCTGCGCAACACCTGCCGTTTTGCCGGCGAGCGCGGGGTGCTCGAGGTGGGGGTTTGGGACCCCGACCCCGAGGTCGTGCTGCGGCTGCCGGCGGGCGATACCGTGCTTGCCGGGCGCGCCCGCCGCGGTGGCCGTGCCCTGACGTTTCGCGACGCCTTCTGCCGCCAGCTCGACGACTTCGTGGGGGCGGTGCGCGACGGCCGCGAGCCCCGGGTGCCGGGGCGCGAGGGGCGGCGGACGATCGCCCTCGTCGAGGCCTGCTACGCGCGACGCCGACCGCTGGCGCTGCCCTGGGACGCCCCGTCGGAGCTCGGCGCCTGGCAGGAGCCGGCGTGATCGCCAGCGCCGGCGAGGCGCCGGCGAGCGCGGTGGTGCCGCCGGGCGCGCTGACCGGTCGCCGGGTGCTGGTGACCGGCGCCTCGGGGTTCGTCGGCGGGCGCCTCGCCGAGCGGCTGGCGCTGCAGCATGGCGCACGGGTGCGCGTGCTGGTGCGCGGCGTCGCCGGCGCCGCGCGGGTGGCGCGGCTGCCGGTCGAGCTGCTGCGCGGCGACGTCACCGACGCGACGGCGATGGCGGAGGCCACGGCCGGTTGCGACGTGGTCTTTCACTGCGCCTATGGCACGTCGGGGAGCCAGAAGCGGCGTGCCTGGGTGAACCGCGTGGGCACCCGCCGGGTGCTGGCGGCGGCGGCGGCGGGCGTGCAGCGCGTCGTCCACCTGTCGACGTTGATGGTCTACGGGCAGACCGGCGATGGCGACCTCGACGAGACGGCGCCGCGGCGCCGCTTCGGCAACCCTTACTCCGACAGCAAGCTCGCCGCCGAGCGTGAGGCGATGGCCTGGGCGCGCGCCGGCCGCGCGCCGGTGGTGGTGCTGCAGCCGACGGCGGTCTATGGCCCGTGGGGTGGCGTCTGGACGGCACAACCGCTGCAGGCGCTGCGCAGTGGCCGCTGGATCCTCGTCGATGACGGCGCGGGGACCGCCAACGCCGTCTACGTCGACGACCTGGTGAGCGCCATGCTGCTGGCCGCCACTCGCGAGGGCGTGGTGGGGGAGGCGTTTCTCGTCTCCGGCCCCGAGCCGGCGACCTGGCGCGAGCTCTACGGTCGCTTCGCCGCCATGCTGGAGGGCGGCGACCGTCTGGTGTCGATGAGCGCCGGCGAGGCGCTCGCCTTCTGGCGCCGCCACCGGCAGGGGGTGCCGCGGCTGCATCGTGAGCTGATCGCCTCAGTCCGCGGCGATCGTCCGCTGCGCGACCGCCTGATGGCGACCCGCGAGCTGGTGGCGTTGCGCGAGCTGGCGAGCAGCATCCTGCCCGAGCCCTGGCAGGAGCGCATCAAGGGGCGCATGGGGAGCGCTCCGCCGCCGGCCAGTAGCGGCACTCCGGCAGCCGCAGGCGAGCTGCCCATCCATCCCCTCGACCCGCCGCTGATCGGCTTCTTCGCCGCCCGTACCCGGGTGCGCATCGACAAAGCGCGCCGGCTGCTCGGCTACGAGCCGGCGTTTTCGCTCGCCCGCGGCATGGAGCTCACCGAGCAGTGGGCGCGGTGGGCGGGGCTGCTGGAGCCGCAGCGCTGAGCGCGGCGTCCGGCACCGCCCGCCCGCACCGTTCCTGGGTCAACCGCTGCGGACCACGGACTACTGCGGCACCATCTCCACGTGCAGGTCGTAGTAGCTCCAGCCCGGCGTCGCCACCTCCGGTCCCGGCTGGCCGAAGTAGTGCCCGAACTCGGCGTTCAGGCCGCTCGCCGGAATCGTCAACACATGGCCGACGGCGGTGGCCGCCGCCGAGCCGCTGATCAGCACCGTGCCACCCGAGGAGAGCTCGCCGCTCATCAGCCCCTTCTCGGCGTCGTAGACGTAGTGGATGTGGTAGCGCTGCCCCTGCTCGAAGGTCAGCCCGCCTTCGGCGGTGGTGACCTGTCC
>DASYUP010000234.1:0-2100 GCA_036001185.1 Thermoanaerobaculia bacterium | reverse complement strand
CGCCGCATCGAGAAGCTCGCCGGCACCGAGGCGACGGTGCTGCTCACCGGCGAGAGGGGCGGCGACCGCCGTCGGGCCCGCCCGGGGCAGCCGCCGGAGCCGCTGCTAGACTGCCACCCCATCTCACTCGCCGGCCCGCGCCGGCAACCTCCGCGGAGGCCCGATGACGCTCTCTCGTCGCCGCCTGCTGCAGCTCACTGGTGCCGCCACCGTCGCTTCCCTACCCGCCTCGCGCGCCGCCGCCGAAGAGGGCGCCACGCCGGCGCCGCTCGTGGCGCTCACCGACCGGACCAAGGACGTGGCGCCGATCTCCCTCGACGAGCACCGGGCCCGACTCGCGCGGGCGCAGAAGCTGCTCGCCGACAGCGGCCTGCAAGCCCTGGTGGTCGGCCCGGGCACCGGCCTCAACTACTTCACCGGCGCCCGCTGGGGTCTCTCGGAGCGCTTCTTTGGCATGGTGCTCACCGCCGGCAGTGAGCCGTCGTGGGTCACCCCCGCCTTCGAGCAGCGGCGCGCCGAGGAGCAAATCCAGATCGGCAAGGACGTCCGCGCGTGGCAGGAGGACGAGTCGCCGTTTGCGCTCGTCGCCACGGTGCTCAAGGACCGCGGCGTCGCGACCGGCAAGGTGGGGCTCGAGGAGACCCTGCCCTTCGCCTTCGCCGACGGCATCGCCAAGGCCCTGCCCGGCGCCACGCTCGCCAGCGGCACGCCGGTCACCGGCGGCTGCCGCATGATCAAAGATGCCCACGAGCTCGCCATCATGCGCAAGGCGAACGAGATCACCGTGCGGGCCCACCGCGCCGTCTTCCAGTCGCTGCGCGAGGGCATGAGCCATGACGAGGCCGCCGGGCTCACCGTCGAGGCGCACAAGCGGCAGGGCGTCGAGGGCGGCTCGCTGATCCTCTTCGGTCCCGACGCCGCCTTCCCCCACGGCACCACCAAGCCCAGGACGCTGGCTGCCGGCGACATCGTGCTCATCGACGGCGGCTGCACGCTGCACGGCTACGCCAGCGACATCACCCGCACGGGGGTCTTCGGCAAGGCCCCCACGGCGCGGCAGCGCGAGGTCTGGGAGCTGGTGCGCAAGGCGCAGGACGCCGCCTTCCGCACCGTCCGCCCAGGGGTGGAGTGCCAGGCCGTCGACGCCGCCGCCCGGCAGGTGCTCACCGACGGCGGCTTCGGCCCGGGCTATAAGTTCCTCACCCACCGCCTGGGCCACGGCATCGGCATGGACGGTCACGAGCACACCTACCTGGTGCGCGGCAACACCACCAAACTGCAACCCGGCATGTGCTTCAGCGACGAGCCGGGCATCTACATCCCCGGCGAGCTGGGCATCCGTCACGAGGACATCTTCTTCGTCACCGCCGAAGGGGCGGAGAACATGACCCGCTGGACCGGCCCGCCCGAGGACCCCGCGGTGGTGTGACGGCGGTGGGCGTGAAGCCGGCGGCGAGCGACGCGCTCTGGCCGCGGGTCTACGCGGTGGTGGCGCGCATCCCCTGCGGCCGCGTCGCCACCTACGGGCAGGTCGCCGCGCTGGCCGGGCTACCACGGCAGGCGCGCCTCGTCGGTTACGCGCTGCACGGGCTCCCCGCCGGCTCCCATCTGCCCTGGCACCGAGTGATCAACGCCCAGGGCAGGGTGAGCGCGCGGTCGGAGCCGGGCGTGAGCGAAGGGCTGCAGCGCCACCTGCTCGAGGACGAGGGGGTGACCTTCGACGAGCGCGAGCGCGTCGACCTGCGGCGCTACCGCTGGCGGCCGCGTCGGCGACGACCCGCGGGCTGGTAGCCTGCCGGCACGACGCGACGCCGCGCCCGCCCTGCCCACCCGCCGCCCGGCGACGGCCTACCCGTCGAGGAGGCGCCGCTGTGGCTGCTGGCCATCCTGGTGGTGGTGTTCTGGCTCCCCATCTTCCCGGCCCTCGTCGGGCTGCTTGCCGGCTGGGGGTTCTGGCGCGGTGACACGCGCTCCGCCGCCGTAGCGGCGCTGGCGATCGCCATCCTGGCGGTGGTGGGCCTGGCCGCGCGCCGGCCATGGAGGCGGCAGCGCGAGCCGACTGGCGTCGACTCGCGCCCTGGTTCGTCCGCCCCTTGCTTC
>DASYUP010000233.1:0-1854 GCA_036001185.1 Thermoanaerobaculia bacterium | reverse complement strand
AGGCGGCCTTCGTCGGCGCCGGCGCCACCGACGGCCAGCGCACCGAGGTGGTGTGGGGCAAGCTCCAGCCCGGCGATGCGGTGATCGTCGACGTCGCCACCCCGAAGGAGACTTCACGGTGACGTGGCAAGCGGGCCGGGCGGGAGCGCCTCCATGAGCCAGCCGGCGCTGCGCGCGCCGCAGCCGGTGGCGCCGCGGATCCACGAGGCGCCGCTGCTGTCGCTGCAGCGCATCACCAAGACCTACGGCGAGGGCTCGGCCGCCGTGCACGCGCTGCGCGGCATCGATCTCGACATCTACACCGGCGAGTTCGTGGCAGTGATGGGCGCCAGCGGCTCCGGCAAGTCGACCTGCATGAACCTGCTCGGCTGCCTCGACGTGCCGACCACCGGCCACTACTACTTCCGCGGCGTCGACGTCGGCGGCCTCGACCGCGAGCAGCTCGCCCTGCTGCGCCGCCACTACATCGGCTTCGTCGTCCAGGGCTTCAACCTGCTCGCCCGCACCTCGGCGCTGGAGAACGTCGAGCTGCCGCTCGTCTACAAGCGCGTGGCGGCGCGCGAGCGCCACCAGCAGGCGCGCGCGGCGCTCGCCGCCGTCGGCCTAGAGGGCCGCGAGCGGCACGCGCCCCACGAGCTCTCCGGCGGCCAGCAGCAGCGGGTGGCGATCGCCCGCGCCCTCGTCACCGAGCCCTCGCTGCTGCTCGCCGACGAGCCCACCGGCAACCTCGACACCCACACCAGCGCGGAGATCATGGAGCTGCTCGCCGCCCTCAACCGCGACCGCGACCTCACCGTCGTGCTGGTGACCCACGAGGCCGACGTGGCGGCGTGGGCGCGCCGGCGGGTGGTCTTCCGCGACGGCCTGGTGCTGGCGCAGGAGCCGGCCTGACATGCAACCCGCCCTTCTCCCCCGCCCCACCACGCGCCCCGCCCCGGCCCGCCACACCGGCGGCATCATGCTCGGCGAGACGCTGCTGATGGCCTTTCGCGAGGTGCGCCGCAACGCCCTGCGCTCGTTCCTCACCATGCTCGGCGTGGTGATCGGCGTCGGCGCCGTGATCGTGCTGGTCACCCTCGGCCAGGGGGCGTCGGCGAAGGTCAAGTCCGACATCTCCAAGCTGGGCGAGAACCTGCTGATCGTCAGCACCGGCAACTTCCGGCGCGGCCCCTCGTCGACCGCCGCCCACCCCTTCCAGCGCGCCGACGCCGACGCCATCAGCCAGCAGGTCAACGGCCTCGCCGGCATCGCTCCCTCGGCAGGCCGCCAGATGCCGGTCGTCTACGGCAACAAGAACTGGCGCACCACGGTGACCGGCACCACCGACCAGTTCTTCAGCGTGCGCGGCTACGGCGTCGCCAGCGGCCGCGCCTTCACCAGCAGCGAGGCCACCTCGGCGCGCCCGGTCTGCCTGGTCGGCCAGACGGTGCGCAACGAGCTGTTCGGCTCGCAGGACCCCGTCGGCGCCGTCGTCCGCCTCGGCCGCGTATCCTGCGAGGTGATCGGCACGCTGGTGCCCAAGGGCGAGGCGTCGTTCGGCCAGGACCAGGACGACCTGGTGCTGATGCCGCTCGTCGCCTTCCAGCGGCGCATCTCCGGCACCAACGACATCAACAACATCTATGTCTCGGCGGCGCCCGGGCGGCCGACCTCGCTGGTCGGCAGCCAGATCGAGGCGTTGCTGCGCGAGCGCCGCCACCTCGCCCCCGGCGAGGACAACGACTTCATGGTCCGCGACATGGCGGAGATCGCCGCCACCATGGCCAGCACCACCGGCGCCCTCGCCGCCCTGCTCGGCGCCATCGCCGGCGTCTCGCTGCTGGTCGGCGGCATCGGCATCATGAACATCATGCT
>DASYUP010000232.1:0-6342 GCA_036001185.1 Thermoanaerobaculia bacterium | reverse complement strand
GCGTGTCGCTGGCGCCGGCGGCGGCGAGGGCGGCGGCGAAGTGCTGCGCCGCCGCGGCGGGCGCGCCACTGCGCAACGCCACGTAGCCGCGCAGGATGAGCAGCCGCGCCCGCTGCTCCTGGTTGCCCTCCTCGCCCATTTCCTTGCCCACTTCGTCGAGGCGGGCGCCGGCTCCGGCGGCATCGCCGACGGCGAGCAGCGCCTCTGCCTGCAGCAGCGTGAACTCGACGAGGCCGCGCTGGTCGCCCAGCGGCCGCACCACGTCGAGGGCCTGGCGGTAGGAATCGAGCGCCGCGGCGTAGCGCCCCTGCAGGTAGGCGAGGCGGCCGAGGTAGCCGAGCGAGGCGGCGGTGATGTCGGCCATGCCGAGGGCGCGGCTCTGGTCGAGGGCGCCGAGCAGCGAACGGGTGGCTTCCTCCCAGCGGCCCTGGGCGAGCTGCAGCAGCCCCAGGCTCTGCCGCGCCTGCACCGAGCCCTGCTTGTCGCCGCTCTGCTCGAAGAGGTCGAGCGCCTGCCGCCAGTAGACCGAGGCGTTGTCGTATTCGCCGAGCAGGTAGTAGGTGAAGCCGACGTTGTTGTAGCTCTCGGCCAGCGTGCGGCGGTCGCCGAGGGCCTCGCGCGCCTGCAGCGCCTGGCGGTACTGGTCGAGCGCCTGGCGGTAGTGACCGCGCTCCTCGGCCAGCACGCCGAGGTCGTTGAGCACGTCGGCGAGGCCGCGGCGGTCGCCCACCCCTTGCAGCAGCCGGCGGGCCTCGTCGAGGCGCCCGGCCGCCTCGTCGGCGCGCCCGCGCACGGCGGAGAGGCGGGCGAGGTTGCGCAGCGTGGTGGCGTAGCCGCGGGTGTCGCCGATCTGGTGGCGGAGGTCGCCGGCCTTGCCGTAGTTCTCCTCAGCCTCGTCGAGCCGGCCGAGCTGCTCGTAGCCGACGCCCAGGGCGTTGAGCACGTCGGCGCGCCCCTGCTCGTTCTCCAGCCGGTTCTGGATCACCAGCGCGCGCACCAGGTAGTCGTCGATGGCGTGGCGGGCGTCGCCGGCCTGGATGGCGTATTTGCCCATCAGGTACCAGGCCCGCGGATGCTTGGGATCGAGCGCGGTCGCCTGGGTGAGAGCGGCGCGCGCCTCGTCGAGCCGGCCACCCTCGCCGCGCGCCACCGCCAGCTCGATCAGCAGCTCGACGTCCTGTGGGTAACGCTGCGCCAGCGCGGCCAGCAGCTTCTCGGCCGCCGCGGGATCGCCGGCGAGCAGCGCCCGCCGCGCCTGCACCTCGCTGGCGAGGCGCGGCGACGCCTCGTCGAGCCGGCCGGCCGCGCGCTCGACGGCGGCCACCGCGTCGCCGCCGCGACCGAGCAGCTGGTAGGCGTCGGCGAGACGCAGCCAGCCTGCCGTGAAGCCGGGGTCGGCGCTGGTCGCCTGCTCGAGCCAGGGGACGGCGCCGAGGGCGTCGCCGGTGACCAGGCGATCGAGGCCATGGCCGTAGGCCGCGAACGCGGCCGGCGCGATGCCGGGCAGGGCGCGACCGGCAGGAATGGCGAGGGTGCGGCGGATCGCCTCGGCGATGACGTGGACGGCGGCCGGCAGCTCGCGGGGGCCGCTCGCCGCCGCCTCCAGGGGCACGCCGGCGCCACCGACGCCCGGCGTCACCAGCCGTGCACGGATTTCTATCCCGCCCTCCACCGAGCGCACGCTGCCGGTGACCAGCCGGTCGGCCTCGAGCAGGTCGCCGATCGTCTGCAGCGGCTGGCCGCCGGTGAGCGCGTCGCCACGCAGGCCGAGGTCCTCGAGGGTGCGGAAGGTGCGCAGGCTGTCGACCACGCGCAGCCGCGGGCTCTCGGCGAGCTCGGCCGCCAGCAGCTCGGCGACGCCGCGCGAGGTCCAGCCGAGCTCCGGGCGCCCGGTCTGGTCGGCCAGCGGCAGCACGGCGAGGGCCGAGGCGGGAGCCGCCGGAGCGGCGGCCGGGCGCGGCGGCTTCGTGGCGGCCCGCCGGCTGAGCAGCAGCGCACCGATGGCCAGCGCCAGCAGGGCGGCGCCGGCGGGGAGAGCCCAGCGAGCCCAGCGAGCCACTCGGCGTCGCCGCGGCCGCCAGGACTGCACGCCGGTGGCCGCCGTCGGGTCGTCGAAGGCGTCGAGATCGGCGAGCAGCTCGGGCGCGCCCTGGTAGCGCTGCTCGGGGTCGCGCTCGAGCAGGCGCCGCAGGATGGCGAGCACGCGGGGCGGCACTTTGCCGTCGAGGGCAGCCAGCGTCGGCGCGGCGGCCAGCCGCTGGGCCAGCACCTCGGAGTCGGTGCCGCCGCGGAAGGGCAGCGCGTCGGCCAGCATCTCGAAGAAGATGATGCCCAGCGCGTAGAGGTCGCTGCGCCCGTCGACCTCCTCGCCGCGCGCCTGCTCCGGCGACAGGTAGTTGGGCGTGCCCACCACCATGCCGGTGCGGGTGAGGGCGACGCCGCCGACCGAGCGGGCGATGCCGAAGTCGGAAATGTAGGCGTTGTCGTCGGCGTCGACCAGCACGTTGTCGGGCTTGAGGTCGCGGTGGATGACGCCCTGCGCCTGTGCGCCGGCGAGGGCGCGGGCCAGTTGCTTGACCAGGTGCACGGTGCGCGGCAGCGGCAGCGCGCCGCCTTGCTCGAGCAGGTCGCGCAGCGAGCGGCCCTCGACCAGGTCCATGGTGAGGAAGTGCAGGTCGCCGTCCTGGCCGAGGTCGTGGATGCGCACGACGTTGCGATGGCTGACCTGGCGGGCGAGGATGAGCTCGCGGCGGAAGCGTTCGAGGAAGCGCTGATCGTGCCCGTGCTCGGGACGCAGGACCTTGACGGCCACCGGCAGGTCGAGCTGCAGGTCGAAGGCGCGGTAGACGATACCCATGCCGCCGACGCCGAGAATGCCTTCGATGCGATAGCGCCCGGCGAGCGTGCTGCCGGCGGTGAGGTAGCCGTCGAGGCCGACGTGGGTACGAGTGGGGGAGCCGGCCGGGGACGAGGCGACGGTCGGCCCCGGCTCGCGGTCGGCGGGCTCGGTCACCGTGGCGCCTCGCCGCGCCCGCGGTGGGTGAAGACCAGCTCGTCCCAGCGCAGCCCGGTGTCGTCGGCGCGGAGGATGGGCGGCGGTGACTCGACCTGCCCCGCGGTGGCTGCCGGTGACGCCGCCTGCTCGCTGGCGGTCGTCTGCAGGCGATGGGCGGTGCCGGTGACGAGAGTCTCGTCGGCGGCCGCCGGCGACGGTGCTGGCACGCCGAGCCCGGCCACCACGCCGGCGAGCTCGGCGTCGAGCCGCGCCACGGTGATCGCCAGCGCGGCATGCGCGGCGAGCCCTTCGAGGATGTCGACGTCGAGGTCGGTGAGCTCGGCGCCGGCGCGGCTGCTGTCGGCGTAGAGGGCCCCCACCAGCCGCTCGGCGGCCACCAGCGGCACGCAGACGAGGGCGCGGATGCTGCGCTCGGCGATGCTCGCCCGCCGCGCCAGCACCGGATCGAGCAAGGCATCGCTGGTGGCCACCGCCCGCCCCTCCTGCAGCGCCAGCTCGACGGCGCCGACGCTGCCGGCGAACTCCTCGGCGGCGACGCTGCCGGCCGGCATGCCGCGGCTGGCAGTGAGCACCAGCGAGCCGCGAGGGTCGGCGAGCAGCACGAAAGCGCGGTCGGTGCGCGACAGCTCGAGGACCGAGTCGAGCAGCCGCTCGAGCAAGGGGCCGAGCCCCACCGATGGGGTCAGCCGGCGCTGCATCTCCACCGAGCTGTGCCAGCGGCGCAGCTGCTCCTCCTGCTGCCGTGACGCGGCTTCCTCGGAGAGCTGTTCGAAGCGTCCGAGGACGCCGCCGAAGCTGATCCAGGAGACTTCCTGCAGCGGATGGCCGTCGGCGCGCGCCACCGCGCCGTCGACCTGCGTGCCGTTCTTGCTGCGTAGGTCGGCGAGTCGCCAGGAGCCGGCGGTGACCTTCAGCTGCGCGTGGCGCCGCGAGACCCGGTCGTCGTCGACGCGCACCGCGCAATCGGCATCACGGCCGACCACGTAGTCGCCCCCTTCGCGCAGCGTATGGACCCGCGCCGGGCGATTGGGCAGGTAGAGGGTGAGACGCGCCGGCATCGCATCACCGAGACCAGTCCACCGGAGAGAGGCTGGTGTTTGGCAAACGCCAGTCTAGCAGGGGGTGCGAGCGCCCTAGCCCCTCGCGCCCGGCACCCGTAGGTCGGCTCAGTCCGCCAGTGCCAGGCCGAAGCGCAGCGTGGCCGCCGCCGCCCGCAGGTCGCCGCCGACGTTGTTGAGGTCTCGCGCCGAGCGCCAGACGTCGGGAATGGCACTGCCGCTCGCCAGCTTGACGGTGTCGGCGAAGAGGTTGGTAGCGGTGATGGCGCCCGTTACGTTGCCGGCGTTCCAGGCCAGGCGGATGGCGCCGACCTGCGACTGCAGGGTGCCGCGCAGGCCGCTGGGGATGGCGGCGAGGTCGGCGGCGAGCAGGCCGTCGAGGCGGTCGAGCTTGTCCTCGACCGCCGCCGCCGCCGAGCGGCCGTCGGCGACGATGAGGAACTCGGAGAAGCCGCCCGAGCTGCCGCGCGCCCGGTAGCTGCCGGTGCCCATGAACTCGGTGATGTCGGCGAAGGGACCGCCGCCGTCGGCCTTGTAGAGCCGCAGGGGCGAGCCGGTGGTGAAGCTGAGGTCATGGGTGTGGACCTCCACCAGGGCGACGCCGCTGAAGGAGAGGCCGCCGCTGGGCGGTGGCTCGACGCTCACCAGCAGCGGCAGGCCGCCGCCGGGCGAGGCGCCGTCGGGGAACCGGCCGGCGAGCTCTGCCGGGCTCACCAGGCGGGCCGAGATGCCGAGGTTGGCGGCCGAGAGCCCCACCACCTGCTCGAAGGTGAGGGTGAGGTCGAGCGACAGCCCGCCCGCCTCCAGGGTGACCGCCGCGCTGTGGCCGTCGACGGTGACGTGCCCGGCCCCGGGGACCGTCGGCAGCGAGGGCGTACCGAGCCGCAGACTCACCCCGCCCAGCCCGCCGCCCACCTGGGCCACGGCCGCGCTCGCCAGGATGGCGAGCAGCGCGACGACGAGCGAGCACCTGCGCATCATGCGGTCAGCTCCCTGGGGTTGTCCGGCGTCGTCCGACGGCCTTTCGGCCTCTGCAAAAAAAAGGCCATTCCCGGGCGCCGCAGCCGGTGGGAGCACCGATGGCTAACGGAGATACTACTCCCCGCGCAAGGGGAACGGCTGGGGAGAAACCCCCATGCCAGACAGGGGAGAACCCCCACCGTCAGTTGCCCATCAGGGCGTCGCGGAAGGTTTCCCCGGGACCCGGATGGGCGCCGATCCAGCAGGCGAAGAGGGCGTCGGCAAACGGCTTGCTGCCGAGGGTGCCCTTGGCCTGGCCGTTGATCGCTACGTCCGTGCCCTTGCCGGGGATGTAGGTGAAGGTGAACTTGTCGCCCTCGCGGGCGTCTTGCATGTAGCTGCAGAGGGTCTCGAAGTTCTTCTTGATCTCGGGGGAGGCGCCGGGCGTGTTGGCCTCCAGCCCCTCGTCCCAGGCCTCGCAGATCTTCGCCTTGTCGACGTTGCGTACCCACTGCATCACCATGTGGCGCGGCTCGTCTTCACCGAGCACCTTCTTCCAGTCGTGCTCCTTGTCGGGCAGGTAGAGACCGCCGACGTAGACCTTGAAGATGGCCTTGCTGCGCAGGGCCACGCCGTTGAGGACCAGCTCGTGGTCGTCGACCTTGACCGACTCCGGCATGGAGACGCCGGCCACGGTCTTGGCGGCCAGCGGGGCGGTGAGCAGCAGGCCCGGCAGCAGGCAGAGGGCGAGGGCGGCGAATCGGCGCATCACGTCGACCTCCTTCGCAATGGGGCCAGAGTATAGCCTGCAGTTGCTTCGCAACTTCATGGCCAGGCACCCCGTAGAGGGTTCATGGAGGCCACGGCGGCGATGACCGCGATGGCGGGCGAGGTCCCCGAGCGGGTCGAGGAGCGCGCAGGCGAGGGGGTGCATGTCGACCCCGAGGGCGCCCGCCTCGCTGCCGCCGCCGCCGGTGGCTCGGCCGAAGCCTTCCGCCTGCTCGTCGTGCGCCACCAGCAGAGCGTCTATCGGCTGATCGTCCGTATGGTTCGCGACCCCGCGCTGGCCGAGGATCTGGCGCAGGAGACCTTCCTCAAGGCCTATCGCGCCCTACCCAGCTACGATCCGCGCTGGAAGCTGTCGAGCTGGTTGCTCAAGATTGCCCACAACGCCACCATCGACCACCTGCGGCGGCAGCGCCTGGACACCACTTCCCTCGATCCCGGGCCGGAAGAGGAGAGTGGATCGCCGCTGGAGCGGCTGGCCGACCCCAAGGCCGTCGACGCCGAGCAGCAGACGAGGGCCCG
>DASYUP010000231.1:0-6159 GCA_036001185.1 Thermoanaerobaculia bacterium | reverse complement strand
TGTCGCTCGCTACCCCGGTCGAGCAGTTCTTTCCCGAGGTGAAGAAGTACGGCGCCGATCTCCGCCTCAAGCACCTGATCTACTTCACCAGCGGGCTGCAGGACTACACGACCCTGCCGCGCGCCAGTGGCATGCCTTGGTTCACGTTCGACTACTTCACGATCGACGAGGCGATTGCCGCCACGCTCGGCACGCAGAAGCTCAAGTTCGCACCGGGAACACAATGGGATTACTCCAACGTCAACTACATGTTGCTCGCCAAGATCGTCGAGCGCGTGAGCGGATTGTCACTCTCCGAATTCCTCTCGACGCGCGTCTTCGGGCCACTGGGAATGCGCGCGTCGCGCGTCGACGACGACTCCACCGAGGTCATCCCGAACCGCGCTACCGGATACGTTCCGCGCGCCGACGAGAGCATCAGGAAAGAGCTGGCGTCCGTCGGGGTCCACGTTCACGAGGGCGATGGCTACGTTCGTTTGCCTCGGATCTCGCCGCACTACGGCGGCAGTGGGGTCTTCAGCACGGTGGAGGATCTCGCCAAGTGGGATGAGAGCTTCTACAGTCACCGGCTCGGCGGGCCCGCCTTCACCGAGCAGATGCTGCATCGCGAGAAGTTCGAGCACGACAAAGACAACGACGCGTTCGGCCTGGTCTTCGGCAGCTTCCAGGATCGGCAGATGATCTGGTTCTCCGGCGGCGACGTGGACACCTCGACATTCATGGCCCGGTTGCCCGCCGAACAGCTGACCGTCATCTGCCTATCGAACATACCGACCGGGAACGCGGAGGCCAAAGCCCGGGAGGTGCTTGCGGTGCTGCTCGCGCCCGATGCGATGCCGGCGGCGGTCACCCCAGCGCCACGGCCTTGACCTGGGCGAACACCTCCATCCCTGGTGCCAATGCCAGCTCGCGCCGCGAGCGGCGGCTGATGCGGGCGAGCAGCGGAGTGTCGCCCACCAGGAGTCGCACCACCGGCAGACCGTCGTCGCCTTCGTCGATCGCCTCCACTCGGGCCGGGTAGACGTTGAGGATCGAGCTGGCGATGGGCCGGGAGAGGGTGAGGCTGACGTCGCGGGCCTGCACCAGGACGCGGTGGGTGGCGCCAGGGAGGGCGTCGAGGCGAGGCACGGCGAAGGTCCCGCCTGGAAAGTCGAGGTAGGTGAGCAGGTCGGCGTCGTCGTGGCGGGCCACCCGCGCTTCGATCACCGCGGCGAGATCCTCGCCGGGCTCGGGGGGCACCGCTGCCAGGGCGGAGGTCATGCTCGCCAGCGGGCCGCTGGCCGTCACCTCTCCCGCCTGCAGCACGCTCACCCGGTCGGCGAGGCGCAGGACGTCGCCGCGCGCGTGGGTGACGAGGACGACCGGCACGCCGAGCCGACGGCAGGCGGTGCGGAGAGCGGCGGCGAGCTCCGCGCGGCCGCGGGGATCGATGGCCGCCAGCGGCTCGTCGAGCAGCAGCAGCGCGGGGGAGGCGAGCAGGGCGCGGGCGAGGGCCACGCGCTGTCGCTCGCCGCCGGAGAGGCCGTCGATGGGGCGGTCGAGCAGCGGCGTTAGGCCGAGGTCGGCGGCCGTTGCCAGGATCATTGCCTCGCGCTCGCTGGCGCCCGGGTGGGTATCGCCGCCGCCGCTCTGGCGCCGCCGCCAGCCGTATTCGAGGTTGCCGCGCACGGAGAGGTGATCGAACAGCCGGCCGTCCTGGAAGACCACGCCGGTGCGCCGCCGGTGCGGCGGCACGAAGAGCCGCCGCGCGCTCTCCTGCCAGGTCTCACCACCCACCTCGACGCGCCCGCCGCTCGCCGGCTCGAGGCCGGCGAGGCAGCGCAGCAGGGTGGTCTTGCCGGCCCCCGACGGGCCTACCACCGCCACCACCTCGCCGGGAGCGCAGGTGAGCTCGGCACGCAGCCTGAAGGCGCCGCGGGAATGCGCGACGACGGCCACGAGACCGCTCACCGCGGCCTCCAGCGCAACCTGCTGCCGGCGCCACCGCCGGCGTAGACGAGCAGCAGGACGAGGAACGAGAAAGCGACGAGCAGCAGCGACAGCCGGTGGGCGGCGGCGTAGTCGAGCGACTCGACGCGGTCGTAGATGGCAATCGACACCACCCGGGTGCGGCCGGGGATGTTGCCACCCAGCATCAGCACGACGCCGAACTCCCCCACCGTGTGGGCGAAGCCGAGCACGGTGGCAGTGAGCACGCCGCGGCGCGCCAGCGGCACCACGATGCTCATGAAGCGGTCGAGGGGCCCGGCGCCGAGGGTGGCGGCGGCCTCGAGGGGCCCGCTCCCCACCGCCTCGAAGCTCGCCTGCAGCGGCTGCACGACGAAAGGGAGCGAGTAGAGGACCGAGCCCACCACCAGGCCGGCGAAGCTGAACACCAGCGGGCCGCCGCCGAGCTCGCTCCAGAGACGGCCCACCGGCCCGCGCGGCGCCAGCAGCAGCAGCAGGTAGAAGCCGAGCACCGTCGGCGGTAGCACCAGCGGCAGCGCCACCAGCGCCTCGAGCGGCGCCTTCGCCGGCGAGCGGGTGCGCGCCAGCCACCAGGCGAGCGGCGTGCCGAGCAGCAACAGGCAGGCCGTGGTGGTCGCCGCCAGCCGCAGGGTCAGGAGGAGTGGGCTCACGGAACCGTGTAGCCGAAGTGGCGCAGCACCGCGCGCGCCGGCTCGCTGACCAGGAAGGCGAGGAAGGCGCGCGCGGCCGGGTCGTCCTTGCCCTTCGCCAGCAGCACCGCCTGGTGCAGTAGCGGCGGGTGGAGCTCTTCGGGCACCGGCCAGCGCGAGCCAACGGCGGCCGCGCCGAGCTGCGACAGGGCGACGAAGCCGAGCTCGGCGGCGCCGCTCTTGACGAAGGCGAAGGTCTGCCCGACGCTCTCGCCGCGCACCAGCTTGGGTGCCACCGCCTCGTAGACCCCCAGCCGGCGCAGCGCCGCCACCGCCGCCGCGCCGTAGGGCGCGACGTCGGGATCGGCGATCGCCAGGTGGGCGAAGCGGCCGGCGCGCAGCGTCTCGGGGCCCAGCGACAGGCCGGGCTGCGCGCTCCACAGCACGAGCCGCCCGCGGGCGAAGGTGACGCGCGTGCCGGCGACCGCCAGCCCCTGCTTCTCGAGCGCCTCAGGGTGCTCGGCGTCGGCGGCGAGCAGCACTGCGAAGGGTGCGCCCTGGGCCACCTGGGCGGCGAGCTTGCCCGTCGAGCCGGAGCTCACCGCCAGCCGGTGGCCGCTCGCCCGCTCGAAGTCGGTTGCCAGCTCGCGCAGCGCCGGCTCGACGCTCGCCGCCGCCGCCACCTGCACCGTCGTGGCCCCGGCCGGCGCCACCCCGCCGGGGAGCGCCGGCACCGCCGCCAGGCAGGCCGCCGCGACGGCGACCCGCGCCAGCGCCCGGTTTGCCACCATGGGTCCGACTGTACAATGCCCCGCGATGTCCACCCTCTTCGTGCCGCGTGAGGAGCAGGCCGGCGAGCTGCGCGTCGCCGCCACCCCCGAGACCGTCAAGCGCCTGGTCAAGGAAGGGTTCGAGGTCCAGGTCGCTGCCGGCGCCGGCGAGGCCGCGAGCTTCACCGACGCCGACTACGAGGCGGCCGGCGCCCGACTCGCGCCGCCCGGCGCCTGGCCGGCGGCCGACGTGGTGCTGAAGGTCGCCGCACCGTCGCCGCGCGAGGTGGCCGGGCTGCGCGCCGACGCCCTGCTGGTCGCCTTCCTGGCGCCGCAAAAAAACCTCGACACCGTGCAGGCGCTCGCCGAGCGCCGCGTCTCGGCCCTCGCCATGGAGCTGGTGCCGCGCATCACCCGCGCCCAGCCGATGGATGCGCTGTCGTCGCAGGCGTCGATCGGCGGCTACAAGGCGGTGCTGGTCGCCGCCGCCCGCCTCGGCAAGTACTTCCCGCTGCTGATGACGGCGGCCGGCACCATCCGCCCCGCCAAGGTGGTGATCATGGGCGCCGGCGTCGCCGGCCTGCAGGCGATCGCCACCGCCAAGCGGCTCGGCGCCCAGGTCGAGGTCTCCGACATCCGCCCCGCCGTCAAGGAACAGGTGCAGTCGCTGGGCGGCAAGTTCATCGAGCTGCCGATGCAGGAGAGCGGCGAGGGGGCCGGCGGCTACGCCAAGGAGATGGGCGAGGAGTTCCTGCGCCAGCAGCGCGAGATCGTCACCCGCCACGTGGCCGCCGCCGACGTGGTGATCACCACCGCGCAGGTGCCGGGCAAGCGGGCCCCGCTACTGCTCACCCGCGCCATGGTCGAGGGGATGCGCCGCGGCGCCGTCGTCGTCGACCTCGCCGTCGACTCGGGCGGCAACTGCGAGCTGTCGCAGCCCGACCGCGAGGTCACCCACGACGGCGTGCACGTCCTCGGTTTCACCAACCTCCCCGCCAGCATGCCCGAGGACGCCAGCACGCTCTATGCGCGCAACGTCCTCTCCCTGCTGCTGTCGATCAGCAAGGGCGGACAGGTCACCCTCGACCTCGGCGACGAGGTGGTGGCGGCGACCCTGCTCACCCACGCCGGCGAGATCCGCCACGCACCCACGGCGGCCGCGGTGGCAGCAACCGCCAAGTGATCATCGCGACCGTGGGTGCCTATCTCGTCATCACGAGGGCGGCGCAGCCGCCCGTGGCGATCTCGACGTCGAGATCGCCGCGTCGCTGCGCTCCTCGCGATGACAGCGGGAAACCTGGAGTCCTCAGCGTATGAGCAAGCTCGATCCCTGGTCGATGGTGTTCGTCTTCATGCTGGCGACCTTCATCGGCCTGGAGGTGGTCCGCGGCGTCTCCCGCCTGCTGCACACGCCGCTGATGTCGCTCACCAACGCCATCTCGGCGATCGCCATCGTCGGCTCGCTGATCATCACCGGCGAGCAGAAGGACGCGATGTCGACGGTGCTCGGCGCCATCGCGGTGGCCGCCTCGATGACCAACATCGTCAGCGGCTTCCTCATCACCGACCGCATGCTGAAGATGTTCAAGGAGAGAAAGCCGGCCGCCGGCGCCGCTGCCGCTGCCGCTGCCGCTAGCGGCGAGGGGACGCGCTGATGATCGAGAACCTGACGCAGGTCACCTACGTCGCCGCCGCGGCGCTCTTCATCCTCTCCCTCAAGTGGCTGTCGCACCCCAAGACCGCCCGTCGCGGCGTCTTCGCCGGCGTCGGCGGCATGGCGCTGGCCGTCGCCGGCACCCTGCTCCACCCCGAGATCCGCCACTTCCAGTGGATCCTCGTGGCGCTGGTCGTCGGCACCGCCATCGGCGTGCCGCTGTCGTGGGTGCCGCTCACCGCGGTGCCGCAGCGAACGGCGCTCTCCCACGCCTTCGGCGGACTCGCCGCCGGCCTGGTGGGCACCGCCAAGTACTTCCTCTGGCTGCAGGAGGGGGCGCTCACCCCCTTCCGCACCGGCGCCATCGCCCTCGAGGTGCTGCTCGGCTTCCTCACCTTCACCGGCTCGCTGATGGCCGCCGGCAAGCTGCAGGAGATCATCCCCACCCGGCCGATCACCTACAAGGGGCAGAACCTCGTCAACCTCACCCTGCTCGGCATCGCCGTGGTCGCCGGCATCGTCCTCGCCGTCTCCCCCACCACGTGGCCGCTCTTCCCCGTCGTCGCCGGCCTGGCGCTGCTCTTCGGCGTGCTGCTCATCATCCCCATCGGCGGCGCCGACATGCCGACCGTCATCTCGCTATTGAACTCGTATGCCGGCCTCTCGGCGGTGGCGATGGGTTTCGTCCTCGAGAACAAGGTGCTGATCATCGCCGGCGCCCTCGACGGCTCCTCGGGCCTCATCCTGTCGATCATCATGTGCAAGGCGATGAACCGCTCGTTCACCAACGTGCTGTTCGGCGCCTTCGGCCAGGTGCAGAAGAGCGCGGCCGGCGTCGAGACCCGCACCGCCAAGGCGGCCACCGCCGAGGACGCCGCCACCCTGCTCGAAAACGCCAACCTGGTGGCCATCGTCCCCGGCTACGGCATGGCGGTGGCGCAGGCGCAGCACCGCGTGCGCGAGCTCTACGACATCCTCACCAAGCGCGGCATCGAGGTGCGCTTCGCGATTCACCCGGTGGCGGGCCGCATGCCGGGCCACATGAACGTGCTGCTCGCCGAGGCCGACATCCCCTACCAGGCCCTCTACGAGCTCGAGGACATCAACCCCGACTTTCCGCAGGTCGACGTGGTGCTGG
>DASYUP010000230.1:0-5945 GCA_036001185.1 Thermoanaerobaculia bacterium | reverse complement strand
GGACGGCGGCACGCTCGAGATGAAGACGCGCCCCATCAGCCCCGTGCAGCTCTGGCTGATCGTGCGCGCCACCTACGCCGGCCGCGCCGGGGCGGCCTACGCGCTCGTCTGGCTCAGCCCGTCCGGCCCGCGCGTGCAGTCGTGGCACCGCATGCCCGCTTCCGCCTACGGCCCCTAGCCGTCCGCGCGACGCGGCCGACGATCACGCCAGCTCGTCGTCCTCGTCCTCTTCGCGCTCGCGGTCCCAGCCGGCGATGCGGGCGAGCGCCGAGCGGGCGGCGAAGGCGAGCTCGGGGTCGGCGGTGGCGGCGAGCTCGCGCAGGGGGCCGACGGCCTGACGATCGCCGAGCATGCCCAGCGACTCCATCGCCGCCATGCGCACCAGCCCCTCCTCGTCGGCGGCCTGGGCGAGTGTCAGCAGGCGGGGCCCCGCCGCGGTCAGGCCGGCGTCGCCCACCGCCCGCGCCGCCTCGAGCCGCACCAGCGGCTCGCGGTCGCGCAGCGCGTCGATGAGCTCGGCGACGAAGCCCGGCAGCCGCAGCATGCAGAAGATCGCCGAGGCGCGCCACTCGGGATCGGCGTTCGCCAGAGCGGCGCGGGCGGCTCCCTCTTGCCAGGGCTCCGGAGACTGCACCGCCGCCTCGAGGGCGCGGCGCCGTACCTCCTTGGATGCCTGGCCGTCGAAGTAGAGCTGGCGCAGCCCTTGCCGCACGGCGGCGAGGCCGGCGTCCGAGAGCGGCCCCGGCGGCCCGCCGGCGGCCGCCGCCTCGCCGGCAGCGAGGGCGGGAGCGAGGGCGCTCGCTGCCGCGGCGCGCACCTCGTCCTCGGGGTCGTTTCTCGCCACCGCGAGGCCGAGGGCCGCCAGCTCGTCGTCGAGCGAATGGGCGAGCATCTCCACCGCCTCGAGACGCACCTCGGCGTCGGGGCTCGTCAGGCTGGCGACGAGGACGGCGCGCGCCTCGGCGGGCAGCGCCCACTCGGCGCCGGCCTCGAGGTCGTCGCTCTCGGCGCGCCCGCCGTCGTCCTCGTCATCGTCGTGAGGGGCCACCGTGGCGCCTAGCATAGCGGGCCTCGCGCGGCGGTACAGGGTGACGGGGGCCTGCCACCTCCAGGCTGTAATATTTCTCACGTGAGCGACGCCCAGCCCTCTCCCCTGGCGCCCCGCCGGGCCACCGTCGGCGTGCACGTCGCCGGCGTCACCGTCGGCGGCGGTGCCCCGGTAGCGGTGCAGTCGATGACCAACACCGACACCGCCGACGCCGCCGGCACGGCGCGGCAGTGCATCGAGCTCGCCACGGCCGGCTCGGAGATGGTGCGCGTCACTGTCAACGTCGAGGAGGCGGCCCGCGCGGTGCCGGAGATCAAGCGGCGGATGCTCGACGCCGGGTGCACGGCGCCCCTGATCGGCGACTTCCACTACAACGGCCACGTGCTGCTCAGCCGCCACCCCGACTGCGCCGCCGCCCTCGACAAGTACCGCATCAACCCCGGCAACGTCGGCTTCGGTGCCCGCCGCGACGAGCAGTTCAAGACCATCGTCGAGCTCGCCGCCGCCCACGGCAAGCCGGTGCGCATCGGCGTCAACGGCGGCTCGCTCGACCAGGCGCTGGTGATGGCGAAGATGGAGGAGAACACCCGCCTCGACCGCGGCCGCTCGGCCGAGGAGATCGTCGAGGAGTGCATGGTGATCTCCGCCCTCGACTCGACCGAGAAGGCGCTCGCCCACGGCCTGCGCGAAGACCAGATCATCATCTCCTGCAAGGTGTCGCGGCCGGCCGGCCTGATCGCCGTCTACCGCGATCTGGCGCGCCGCACGCGGCAGCCGCTGCACCTGGGTCTCACCGAGGCGGGGATGGGGATGAAGGGGGTGGTGTGGTCGTCGGCGGCGCTCGCCGTGCTGCTCGGCGAGGGAATCGGTGACACCATACGTATTTCGCTCACCCCGCGCCCGGGCGGCGACCGCCGCGAGGAGGTCTACGCCGCCTGCGAGCTGCTGCAGGCCCTCGGCCTGCGTTCCTTCGCGCCGGCGATCACCGCCTGCCCTGGCTGCGGCCGCACCACCTCGACCACCTTCCAGGAGCTCGCCGAGCGCATCCAGGGCTACGTGCGTGAGCGCATGCCGGAGTGGAAGCAGAAGTACCCGGGGGTCGAAGAGCTGCGCCTGGCGGTGATGGGCTGCGTCGTCAACGGCCCGGGCGAGAGCAAGGCGGCGCACATCGGCATCTCGCTGCCCGGCACCGGCGAGGCGCCCCACTGCCCGGTCTTCGTCGACGGCCAGCCCTTCGCCAAGCTGCGCGGCACCTACGACGAGCTGGCGGAGCAGTTCCAGAAGCTGGTCGAGGACTACGTGTCGGTGCGCTGGGGGAGCGCCGGAACCCCCGCGGCCGCGGCCGGCGATCCGGCGGCTGCCGTTCGCTGACGACCGGGCAATCCGGCTCACCTGGGGCGGTGACCGGCCCCGCAGTGACCCCGCGGGCAGCTCACTCTGCAGCCGTGAAGAGCGCGCTCGCCCCGCATGGCGAAGGATCGATCCTCCGCGTGCCCCTCGAACACTCGCGACTTCGGCGGTCGCGAAGGGAGGGCACGATGCTGAGGGGTCTGCTGCTGTCGGCGCTGCTCGTCTTTCCAGTTTCCGCGCCAGCGCAGGAGGGGCAACCGGCCCGTCTGCGCTGGCCACTGGCGGGCGACCGCGGGGAGGCGCGGCAAGCGGCCGCCGCCCACTCCGCTTCCGCACTCGACGTCGTCGGCGAGTCGATCGGCCGCGAGGTCGACCTCGGCAGGACCGCGCTCTTCGAGGAGATCAATGAGCTCCGCCAGTCGGTCGCCGTGTTGCCCGGCGGCGGCTTCGCGACGGCCTGGACGGCCACCACGTTGTGGACCCAGCAGGGGCTCCCGCTCCGCGAGGTGCGCCTGCAATATGTGCGACCCTCGGGTGGGGTCGTCTTCCCTGATGGTGGGCTCGTGCTGGCGGCGACGACGGCGCCCGAGCTCCCGTATCTCGTCGACAACAGCCCGGTCATTCTGATAGCGCATCCCACCTCCGGCGTCTTCGTCGCTTACGGTCGCGGTGGCCGTAGCAGACCCGAGCAGATCGTCGTTCAATGGGTCGACGGCGAAGGGAAGCTCCGCTGGCCGGGAGCCGGCACGTCCGCCTTCGGCGCGGTGGTGAACCCGGTGGACTTCTACAACCCGCACCTGGTAGCGGGCGGCGACGGCGGCGTCTTCGTTTGCGCCCGTCCGTTTCGACTTTGACTTCCTCTCGCCGATCGTCTGCCAGCACCTCGGCCCGGACGGCGAGCCGAGTTGGGGGCAAGCCGGAGTCAGTGCCGGCGGCCAGCGCGGCCACCGTGGCCTGCCGAAGGGGGCAAGCGACGGGCAGGGCGGCTTGCTCGTCTTCTGGATCAATGGTCGCTATCCCTTCGACGATCGCCGCGACTTCCTGCTCATCGAGGGCCAGCACTTTGCGCCCGATGGGCGGCCGCTGTGGGGAGGGCAGGGGAAGCTCGTCCGCAGGACGAGCCTCGCGGAGGGCTTCCGCACCGGGTTCCGCGACCTCGCGGCGGTGGCTGACGGCGCCGGCGGCGCGGTGGTTGCCTTCGTCGACAGGCTCCCTCGTCGCCAGCCGGCGACCCTCGACGTCCAGGCACAACGCGTCACCGGCGACGGGCGGCTCCCCTGGGGTCGGGGCGTTGCCGTGGCGGCGACGCGAGCGTACGACAGCCTGGATGCCTTGATCGGCGTCGGCGACGGCGGGGCGATCGTCACCGTGTGGCAGTCGCGCCAGGTCGATGGGACCACACCTGGTTGCGGGCCTATCGCCTGTCGGCTGATGGCCGCCCGGCGTGGGGGAGCCAGGGCGTCCCGCTGTCCGATCCCGCCGCAACCGGGCACGACTTCTCGAGCTTCGGGCAGCTGGACGACGGTCGGCTACGGGCGGTCTGGGTGCACGAGCAGGGGGCGAGTTCCGCCGTCCTCGACGTCTACCTGGCCGAGCTCACGCTCGCCGGCGAGCGGCTCGTCCCGCCGGCAGGTCTGCCCCTCTCCACCCAGCCGCGACAACAACTGCTGAGCGGCTTCGCGTACGACGCCGAGCGCAGGGTCGGGCTGGCGCTTTATGCGGACTCCCCCGACGCGTTCACCACCGACCTTGGGGCTTGGGACATGGCGGCGACGCTCTACGAACCGTCGCCCTGAGTAGCCGTGGGCAGCGCTCAGGAAGCGCGGCCTCGGCTCTTGCGCCGGCCCGCAACGCCGCGCGCGAGGCAATCTCGTGGAGTGGCGCGGCGGCCGCAACGGTCGGCGTCGGCCTAGCGGGGGGCGTTGGCCGAAGGTGCCGGCGCCGGAGGCGGTAGGGGCCGGCCTTCCGCCACCGCGGCCAGGTTGCCTAGCCCGCGGTCGAGGTCGCGCCCCATCGAGGTCTCGATGAGCCGCAGCGACAGCCGCCCGAGCAGCGTATGCCCGAGGGTGCCGCGGTCGGTCCAGGTGACGCGCGTGTGGCCGCCGGGCAGCGGCTGCAGGCGCAGCGTGTCGCGCGCCACGATGCGTCCTTTCTGGAAGGCCATCGAGAAGGCGAGCTGGCGCGGCGGATCGCTCGCCTCGACGCGCAGCCTGCCATCGCCGGTCGCCTCGCTGTTCCAGGTCACCTCGGCACCCGGCCCGCGGGTCACCGCCGCGTAGCGGAAGACGAGCCCTGGGTAGGCCGCCTCCTGCCACGGCGACCAGCGGCGCCACGCGCGCAGGTCGTCGAGCAACGGGTAGATGCGCTCGGGCGGCGCCGCGACATCGCGCCGGCGCTCCACCGTCCAGCCGCTGGGCAGCAGGAAGAGGACGACGAGGAAGGCGAACGAGGAGAGGCCGAGCAGCAGCCAGACGAGGCGGAGGAAACGGCTCAAGCCGTTAGAACATCCCGAGCTGCAGCTTCGCCGCCTCGGTCATCATGTTGGGGTTCCAGGGCGGATCGAAGACCACCTCGACGTCGGCGGTGCCGATGCCCGGCAACCCCTCGAGCTTGCGCTTGACGTCGTCGGCGAGCACCTGCCCCATGCCGCAGCCGGGGGCGGTGAGCGTCATCTTCACCTGCGCCTGGCGCTGGCCGGTCTCGTCGACCTCCGAAAGCGAGCAGTCGTAGATGAGGCCGAGGTCGACGATGTTGACGGGGATCTCGGGGTCGAAGCAGGTGCGCAGCTGCCCCCACACCTGCTCCTCGAGCGAGCCGGCGTCCGCCGCCGCCGCCGGCGTCGCCGCCGACTCCTTGCCGATGGCGTCGGCGTCTTTGGCGTCGAGGCGCACCATCTGCCCCCACGGGGTCACCAACGTATAGGTGTCACCGAGCGCCTGCGCCACGCGCACGCTGGTGCCCGCCGGCAGCACCAGCGGCGTGCCGTCGGGGATCTGGATGACCCGGCTCTCGCGCCGGGTGGTCGTCTGTTCGCTGCCGTACATGGGTCCATTCTGGCACGCCGCTGCGGAGGGCGATGGTAGGGTGCGCCGGCGAAGAACTGGTCATGCCCCCGGTCCTGCTCGCCCGCCTCGCCGAGATCCCCGAAGGGGGAATGGTGTGTCGCGTCCACGGCGCGCGCCAGGTCGCCCTCGTCCGCATCCAGGGCGAGGTGTTTGCCATCGACGACCTCTGCACCCACGCCGGCGCCTCGCTGCACGAGGGCGAGCTCGGGCGCATGGGCGATTACCTCGTCACCTGCCCCTGGCACGAGGCGCACTTCGACGTGCGCACCGGCCGCGTGCACCAGGACACCGACTGGGCGACCGACACCACGGCCTACCGCGTCGAGCTGCGCGGCGACGAAGTGTGGGTGGACCTGCCGTAGAGCAGCCATCGGCCATCTCCACCCGACGCTCGGCTCAGAAGCCGTGAAGAAAGCGGTGGGTGGGGGCGCCCGCCCGCGAGGCCCCTCGGCGCTTCGCTCCTCGGGGCTGAGCCCGCCGCG
>DASYUP010000229.1:0-3656 GCA_036001185.1 Thermoanaerobaculia bacterium | reverse complement strand
CGGCAGCGGCCGCGGCGGCCGGCAGGAGGAGCGCCAAGGCGACGGCGCCGAGCACCGACCAGGATCGGGTGCTGACCATGCGTGGCGACTCCTCTCGTCTTTGCTCACAGTAACATAGAGCCGATTGCAGCCACAACTTCGCGCCCGCCGTTAGGGATCCGCCCGGTGCCGCCCCGCCTGCGACCCGCGGTCGACGCCCTGCTCGCCCGCTCGCCGGCCCAGGGGCTTTTTCGTCGCCGGGCCGCCGGCCGGCTCACCGTGCTCGCCTACCACTGCGTGGACGACGGCGACCGCTTCGCGGCCCAGCTCGACGAGCTGCTGGCGAGCGGCCATAACCCGCTCACCCTCGACGACACTCTCGCCGCCCTCGCCGGGCAGCGCACCCTGCCGCGGCGCGCCCTGCTGGTGAGCTTCGACGACGGCGACCGCAGCATCCTCGAGGCGGGGCTGCCGGCGCTGCGCGCGCGCGGCGTGCCGGCGGTGGCCTTCGTCGTCGCCGGTCTCGTCGACGGCACGCGGCCGCCCTGGTGGGTGGAGGCCGAGGCGTGGCTCGCCAGCGGTGGCCGTAGCCCACTGCTCGAGGGCCAGGAGGCGCCCGCCGCTGCGCGATTGCTCAAGAAGCTCCCCGACGCGGTTCGCCGCCAGGCGCTCGAGGAGCTGAGGCAGACGGCCACCGCTTCCTGCCCGCCCGTCCCGCAGCTGACGAGCGCGGAGCTTCAGCAGCTCACGAGCGGCGGCGTGGCGGTGGGCAACCACACCTGGAGCCACCCCTGCCTGCCGCGCTGCGACGACGCCGTCTTGCGCGACGAGGTGGTGCGCGCCCACGAGCGGCTCACCGCCATTCTCGGCGCGCCGCCGCGGGCCTTTGCCTACCCCAACGGCGACTACGACCCGCGCGCCGCCGGGTTGCTCGCCGAGCTGGGCTACGGCGCCGCCTTCCTCTTCGACCACCGCCACGCCCGGCCGCGCGGCGGCGACCGCTTCCGCGTCTCGCGCCTGCGCGTCGCCGCCACCACCTCGCGGGACCGCTTCCGCATCATCCTCAGCGGCCTGCACCCGGCGCTCCATCGCCTGGCCGGGAGGCGCTGAGAATGCGCCTGCTGCAGCTCGTCACCCGTCCCCAGCGACGCGGGGCCGAGGTCTTTGCCTTCACTCTCGCCGGCGAGCTGCGACGCCGGGGACACGCTGTGACGACGATCTACCTCTACCCCTACGACGGCCCTGCCGCGCTGCCGCTGCTGGAAGGCGACGTCGTGCTGCCGGGCAATGCGTCGCCGGCGGCGCGACGGCTCCCCGGCCCGGATCCGCGGCGGCTCGCCCGCCTGCAGCGCGCCATCCGCCGCTGCGAGCCCCAGCTCGTGCAGGTGAACGGCGGCCCGGCGGTCGCCTACGGCGCGCTGGCGGCGCGGCTCACCCGGCGACGGCCGTGGGCGCTGCTCTACCGCAACATCGGCGAGCCCGACCGCTGGCTGCGCGGCGCGTTCAAGCGGGCGCTCTTTCGCCGGCTCGTCGGGCCGGCCCTCGACGGCGTCGTCGGCGTGAGCGCCACCACCCTCGCCGCCGTGGGGAGGCTCTATGGCGAGGCCATCCCGCGGCGGCAGATCGTGCGCGCCGTCGATCCGGCGGCGCTGCGGCCTGCGCGGCCGGCGGCGGAGGTGCGCGCCGCGCTGGGCGTCGCCGCCGGGGCACCGGTGGCCCTCTACGTCGGCAGCCTCACCGGCGAGAAGCGCGTCGACCGCCTGATGCGTCTGGCTCACACGCTGGCATCCGAGCTCCCCGGCTTCTCGCTCTGGCTGCTGGGCGATGGGCCGCTGCGGGCGGCGCTCGCCGCGCAGGGGGCCGCGCTCGGGCTCGACGGTGCCGTGCGCTTCCTCGGCGCCCGCGAGGACGTGGCGGACTTCCTCGCCGCCAGCGACCTGCTGGTGCTGGCGAGCGACAGCGAGGGGATGCCAGGGGTCGTGCTCGAGGCGGGGCTCCTCGGGCGGCCGGTGGTCGCCACCGCGGTGGGCGGCGTCGCCGAGTGTGTGCGCGACGGCGACACCGGCCTGCTGGTGACGCCGGGAGACGAGCAGGCCCTCGCCGGCGCCGTGCGGTCGCTGCTCGGCGACGGCGAGCGCCGCCGGCGCATGGGGGCGCGCGCGACGGCCTGGGTGGAGGAGCGCTTCACCATCGGCCGCGTTGCCGGCGAATACGAGGCGTTCTACGCCGAGCTGATCGAGCGTCGCCAGGGCGGCGCGGCCCGATGAGGGCGACGGCACCGCTCGCCGCCGCAGCGCGGGTGGAGGAGGGCCTCACCGTTCCCGCGCCGCCGCGCACCGTCGCCCACCTCATCAAGGGCCTCGGCCGCGGTGGCGCCGAGGTGCTGCTGCGGCGCCAGCTCGCCGCCGGCCGCGACGGCCGCCGCCACCTCGTCGGCTACTTCCTGCCGCACAAGGATGCGCTGGTGCCGGCGCTGCTCGCCGAAGGTTGCGACGTCCGTCTCTTCGCCGCCCGCTCGCCGGCGGCGATCCTCGCGCGGGTGCCACAGATTGCGCGGTGGCTGCGCAGCGAGGGCGTCGAGCTGCTCCACTGCCACCTGCCCCTCGCCGGCGTCGCCGGGCGCCTCGCCGGCCGCCTCGCCCGCGTGCCCGTCGTCTACACCGAGCACAACGTCTGGGAGCGCTACCGCCGCGCCACGCGCTGGGCGAACCGTGCCACCTGGCGACTGCAGGATCTCGTCGTCGCCGTCTCCGCCGAGGTGGCGGCCTCGGTGGCCCGTCACGCCGGCACCGGCGTGCCGGTGGTGGTGACGCGCAACGGCGTGGCGTTGCCCCCGCACGAGGCGGGTGCGCACGAGGCGGCGGCGCGACGCACGCAGGCACGCCGCGCACTCGGGCTCGCCCTCGACGCTCCGGTCGTCGGCACGGTCGCCGTCTTTCGCCGGCAAAAGCGACTCGACCACTGGCTCGAGGTCGCCGAGCGCGTGCGCCGGCGCCACCCCGACGTCAGCTTCCTGCTGGTCGGCGATGGCCCGCTGCGCGCCGAGCTGCAGGCGGTCGCGGCGGCGCGCGGCCTCGGCGACGCCGTGCGCTGGACGGGGCTGCTCGAGGATCCCGCGCCCGCTCTCGCCGCGCTCGACGTCTTCCTCACCACCTCCGAATACGAGGGGCTGCCGGTGGCGCTGCTCGAGGCGATGGCGGCGTCGCTGCCGGTGGTGGCGACGGCGGTGGGCGGCGTGCCGGAAGTGATCGAGCCGGGCGTGAGCGGCTCGCTGCATCCATTCGGCGATCTCGCCGGGATGGCGGACGCCGTCGGTGCCCTGCTCGCCGATCCCGCCGCGCGCGCCCGGCTCGGCACGGCCGCGCGGCGCCGCGTCGAGGCCGAGCTCACCATCGAGCGGATGGCCGGCGAGCTGGCCGCCCTCTACGCCGGCGTCTGCGCCGGGCGACGGCACGGTGGCTGACCACGTCGCGCTGCGACCGCTCGCGGCGGCGGCGACGCCGGCGCTGCTGGCGCTGCTCGACGTGGCGCTCGGCCGCGGCGCCGTGGCGCGCACGCCGCAGTGGTGGCAGTGGAAGCACGCGGCTTCGCCCTTCGGCCCCTCGCCGGGAGTGGTGGCGATGGAGGGCGACGAGCCGGTGGCGCTGCGCGTCTTCCTGCCCTGGCGCTGGCGGCAC
>DASYUP010000228.1:0-8637 GCA_036001185.1 Thermoanaerobaculia bacterium | reverse complement strand
ACCATTCCGCTCACCGCCGGCGAGCGCCGTCGGCTGCGCGCCCGCGCCCACGACCTGGCGCCGGTCGCCCAGGTCGGCCGTCAGGGGGTCTCGGCGCCGCTGATGGCCGAGATCGACCGCGCGCTCACCAGCCACGAGCTGATCAAGATCCGCCTGCGGGGCGAGCGCGGCGAGCGCGAGGCGCAGGCGGGGGAGATCGCCGAGCGCCTGGGATGCGCGGTGGTGGGCACGGTGGGCGGAGTGGCCATCCTCTTCCGGCCGGCGCCGGAGGAACGAGAGAGGTGACCCGGCGGCACGGCGTCCCCGCAACCCTGCGTGGCGTTCTGCTGTCCACGGCGCTGGCCCTGGCCGCCTGCGAGGGGGTCCCGGTGGCCGGCGGCGAGCAGCAAGCGGCGATGGCAGCAAGCCCCGCGCCGGCGAACCAACCCACGACGACCGAGCCGCAGAGCAACCAGGAGCAGCGGATGCAAGCGGAGGAGATCGCCGCCATCGAGATCTGGCGCACCCAGCGCGTGGCGCGGCTCACGGCGCCGGATGGCTGGCTCACCCTCGTCGGCCTCCAGTGGCTCGGCGAGGGGAGGAATCGCCTGGGCAGCGCCGCCGACGCCGAGGTGCACTTTCCCGCCAACGCGCCGGCGGCCCTCGGGGTCATCACCCGCCAGGGCGAGGCGCTGACAGTCGAGCCGGCGGCGGACGTGGCGCTGCGCGCGGGCGACCATCCGGTCAAGGGCCCGACGCCGCTGGCGAGCGACGCCGCCGGCGAGCCGACGGTGGTGTCCCTGGGCTCCATCTCCTTCTTCGTCATCAAGCGCGGCGAGCGCTGGGCGGTGCGCATCAAGGACGCCGAGAGCCCCGTGCGCACCGGCTTCCGCGGCCTCGACTACTACCCGGTGGACGGCGGCTGGCGCGTGCCCGCGCGGCTCGAGTCGGCGCCCAAGGCGACCACCATCCCGGTGCCCAACATCCTCGGCGAGATCGAGCAGGCCGCCTCGCCGGGCAGCGTCGTCTTCCAGCGCGACGGCCACGAGGTGCGGCTGCAGGCCATCGACGAGGGAGACGGCCGGCTCTTCCTCGTCTTCGGCGATGAGACCAACGGCAAAGGCACCTATGGCGGCGGCCGCTTCGTCTACGCCGATCCACCGGCGGCCGGGTCGCAGTCGGTGGTGGTCGATTTCAACCAGGCCTACAACCCGCCCTGCGTGTTCACCCCGTTCGCCACCTGCCCGCTGCCGCCGCAGGGGAACAGGATGCCGTTCCCCGTCGCCGCGGGCGAGAAGCTGTGGGCGGGGTACCACCACCACTGATCGCCGGCGACGGCGCGCCCGCCGCCCGCCGCCCGCCGCGGCCACGCCGGCGCCGTGCCGGCGCCCGGCGGTGAGCGCCCTCTCGCGCCTGCTGCTGCGGCTGGCGCCGCGTCGCGCGGTGCGCGCCGCCTTCACCCGCCACTACGAGTCGCGCGGCTGGCTCGAGCCCGAGACGGTTTCCGGCCGCGGCTCGACGCTGCAGCGCACCGAGAGCCTCCGCCGCGACCTGCCGCTGCTCTTCGCCGACCTCGGCGTGCGCAGCGTGCTCGACGCCGGCTGCGGCGACTTCCACTGGTTCGCCGCCCTCGCCGTCGACCTCGACAGCTACGTCGGCGTCGAGGTGGTGCCGGCCCTGGCGGCCGCCAACGAGCGGGCCCATGGTCGACCGCGCCGCCGCTTCCTGGCGTGCGACCTCATCCGCGATCCGCTGCCGCGCGCCGACCTCGTGCTGTGCCGCGACTGCCTCGTCCACCTCAAGAACCGCCAGGTGCGGGCAGCGCTGGCGAACTTCCGGCGCAGCGGCTCGACCTACCTGCTCACCACCACCTTCACCGGCGACCATCCCAACGTCGACGTGCCGCTGGGCGGCTGGCGGCCGCTCAATCTCGAGCGGCCGCCGTTCGCGCTCGGGCCGCCGCTGCGCCTCCTCTGGGAAGGCGAGACCGTCGAGGACGCCCGCTTCCGCGACAAGAGCCTTGGGCTCTGGCGGCTGCAGGCGGGATCCGCCGGCTGAGGCCGCCGCCGGACGGGCGGCACCGGCCCGCCGCCCTACTTCTTCACGTACGGAATGCCCAGCGCCCGCGGCGCGCGCGACTGGCCGATGAAGCCGGCGAGCACGACGAGGGTGAGCACGTAGGGGATGAGCTGGATGAACTGCACAGGGATGCGCGACACCCCCTGCATCTGAATGGACAGCGCGTCGGCGGCGCCGAACAGCAGGCAGGCGAGCATCGTCTGCACCGGCCGCCACTTGCCGAAGATGAGGGCGGCGAGGGCGATGAAGCCGCGGCCGGCGGACATGTTGCGGGTGAACAGCGAGGCCTGGCCGATCGACAGGTAGGCGCCGCCGATGGCGGCCAGCACTCCCGACAGCACGACCCCCGCATAGCGCACCCGCGCGACGTCGAGGCCGGCGGTATCGGCGGCCTCGGGGTTCTCGCCCACCGCCCGCAGCCGCAACCCGAAACGGGTGCGGTTGAGCACGTACCAGGTCACCGGCACCAGCGCGAAGGCGAGGACGATGGGGGCGTTGGGCAGCAGCTGCCCCTTGGGGAGCTGCGGCGTCGCCCCGGTGGAGGCGAAGAAGGCGCCGGCGAGCAGCTGCGGCAGGCCGAGGAAGACGATGTTGATGGCGGTGCCGGAGACCACCTGGTCGGCGCGGAAGCGGATGCAGGCGATGCCGTGGACGAGTGCCACGGCCGCGCCCGCCGCGATGGCCGCCAGCAGGCCGAGCCAGGGGTTGCCCGCGAAGTGGGTGACGACGGCGGCGGTGAAGGCACCGGCGAGCAGCAGCGCCTCGAGGGCGATGTTGATCACCCCGCCGCGCTCGGAGTAGAGGCCGCCGAGGGCGGCGAGCAGCAGGGGAGTGCTGAGGCGCAGCGCCGAGAAGAGGAAGGCGAGGGTGAGGATCTGTCCCATGGCGGCCCTGCTCAGCGCACCGCTCGCCGCCGCAAGCGGCCGCGGAACAGTGCCTCGGCGGCGACGAAGAGGATGATCAGCCCCTGCAGCACCATCACCAGGTCCTTGGAGACGTGCTCGGTGAAGATGTCGACGAAGAGGCCGCCGCGCAGCAGGGCGCCGAAGAGCAGCGAGGCCAGCACCACTCCCAGTGGATGGTTGCGGCCGAGCAGCGCCACAGCGATGCCGGTGAACCCGTAGCCGGCGGAGAAGCTGTCGTAGTAGCGGTAGCGGTAGCCGAGAACCTCGTTGATCGCCACCATGCCGGCGAGCCCGCCGGAGAGCGCCATGGCCAGCACGATCTGCCGGCCGGTCGAGATGCCGCCGTATTGCGCCGCCGCCGGGCTGGCACCGGTGGCGCGGATCGCGTAGCCGAAGCGGGTGCGCCAGAGGAAGAGGTAGACGAGCACGCAGGCGAGCAGGGCGAGGAAGAAGGCGACGTTGGTGGGTAGCCGTTCGGGGAAGCCGGGCACGAAGCGGCCGAGCCGGGCGATGTGCGCGCCCTCGCCGATGGGCACCGTCTCGAGGATGGGATCGCCCACCGGCTTGTAGTGGTACTGGGTGAAGTAGCTGGCCAGCGCCACCGCCACGAAGTTGAGCATGATGGTGGTGATCACCTCGTGGGCGCCGAAGCGAGCCTTGAGCACGCCGGGGATCGCCCCCCAGACGCCGCCCGAGAGGATCGCCGCCAGGCAGCACAGCGGCACCAGCGCCAGCGACGGCAGGGCGGCGAAGGTGATTCCCGCCCAGGCGGTGACGAACGCGGCGACGCAGAGCTGCCCCTCGGCGCCGATGTTGAGCAGCCCGCAGCGGAAGGCCACCGCCACCGCCAGGCCGGTGAAGATCAGCGGCGTGGCGTAGAAGAGCGTGTAACCGATGCCGTCGGGCCAGGTGGCGGCGCTGCCCAGCAGCAGCGAGTAGGTGATCAACGGCCGGTCGCCGACGGCGAGCACCAGCAGGGCGCCGGCGGCGAAGGCGGCGAGGACCGCGGCGAGCGGAAAGAGGAGCTGCCGCAGGGCCGGGGCCTTCACGCCGCCGCGCCCCCGGTCATCAGCAGGCCGATCTCCTCGGCGCTTGCCTGCCGCGGGTCGACCTCGCCGACGATGCGCCCGCCGCGCAGCACCAGCAGGCGGTCGGCCAGCGCCGTCACCTCCTCGAGCTCGGAAGAGACGAGCAGGATGGCGCACCCCTTGTCGCGCAGCTCCACCAGCCGGCGGTGGATGAACTCGATGCCGCCGATGTCGACGCCACGGGTCGGCTGCGCGACCAGCAACAGGCGCGGCGACGGGGCGAGCTCGCGGCCGAGCACCAGCTTCTGCTGGTTGCCGCCGGAGAGCGAGCGCGCCGGCAGGCTGAGGTCGGCGGGGCGTACGTCGTAGTCGGCGAGCAGGCGCTCGCCGCGCACGCGGATGGCCTCGCGGTCGAGCCAGGCGTAGGCGGGCCCCACCGCCACCGGCGGGCGGTCGTCGGCGCCCAGGATGCTGTTCTCGGCGAGGTCGAAGTCGAGCAGCAGGCCGCGGCGGTGCCGGTCCTCGGGCACGTGGCCGACGCCGCGGTGGCGCCGCGCGCGCACCGACAGGTAGGTGACGTCGGAACCGGCGAGCAGGATGGTGCCCGCGAGGCGGTCGTCGCCGGCGAGGCCGGCCACGACCTCGACGAGCTCGGTCTGGCCGTTGCCCTCGATGCCGGCGACGCCGACGATCTCGCCCGCCCGCACCTCGAAGCTGACAGCGGAAAGGCGCTGGTGGCCGGCGGCGTCGGCGAGCGACACGTCGTGCAGCGCCAGCACCGGCTCGCCCGGGTGGGCCGGCGGCTTCTCCACCCGCAGCAGCACGTCGCGCCCCACCATCAGGCGGGCCAGCTCGGCGGCCGAGGTCTCGGCGGTCTGGCGCTGGCCGACCACGCGGCCGTCGCGCATCACCGTCACCTGGTCGGAGATGGCGAGCACCTCGGAGAGCTTGTGGGTGACGATGACCACCGTCTTGCCCTGCGCCCGCATCTGCCGCAGGATGGCGAACAGCTCGCCCACCGCCTGCGGGCTGAGCACGGCGGTGGGCTCGTCGAGGATGAGCAGCCGCGCCTGGCGGTAGAGCGCCTTGAGCAGCTCCACCCGCTGCTGCTGGCCCACCGACAGCTGCTCGACGCGCGCCAGGGGATCGATCTCGAGACCGAGCTCCTGCGAGAGGGCGCGGATGCGGGCGGCGGCGCCGGCGAGATCGATCTGCCAGGGCGAGCCGGGCTCGATGCCGAGGACGATGTTCTCCGCCACCGTCATCGGCTCGACGAGCATGAAGTGCTGGTGCACCATGCCGACGCCCAGGGCGATGGCGTCGTGGGGGCTCGCCAGCCGGCGCGGCGCGCCGTCGATGACGATGTCGCCGGCATCCGGGGTGTAGAAGCCGTAGGCGATGCGCATCGCCGTCGACTTGCCGGCGCCGTTCTCGCCGACGATGGCGTGGATGGTGCCCGGCTCGACGGCCAGCGTCACGCCATCGTTGGCGAGCACGTCGCCGAAGCGCTTGCTGATCCCCCGCAGCTCGAGCATCACTGCGCCATAGCGTCCGTGACCTTGATCTCGCCGCGGATGATCTTCGCCTTCGCCGCCTCCACCTCGACGAGCACCGCCGGCGGGATCAGCTTGGCGTTGTACTGGTCCATGGCGTAGCCGATGCCGCCGTCCTCCAGGCCGTACACGTGGATGCCGCCCTGGAACTTGCCGTGCACCAGGTCGGCGATGATCTGGTAGACGGCGTTGTCGACCCGCTTGACCATGCTGGTGAGGACGAAGCCGGGCTTGACCCAGTTCTGGTTGGAGTCGACACCGATGACGAAGCGGCCCGACTGCTCGGCGGCGTCGAAGACGCCGAGCCCGGAGTTGCCGGCGGCGGCGAAGACGATGTCGGCCCCCTTGCCGTATTGCGCCAACGCCAGCTCCTTGCCCTTGCCGGGGTTGTTCCAGGCCGACTCGGTGACGCCGACGTAGTTCTGGATGACCTTGATGCGCGGGTTGACGGCCCGCGCCCCTTCCTCGTAACCGACCTCGAACTTGTGAATCAACGGCACGTCCATGCCGCCGACGAAGCCGAGGACGCCGCTCTGCGACTTCCTGGCGGCGATCATTCCCACCAGGTAGCTGCCCTCGTGCTCCTTGAAGATGAGGGAGGCGACATTGGGCAGGTTGCTGACCCCGTCGACGATGGCGAAGTTGACCTTCGGGTACTCCTTCGCCACCGCCTCGACGATGGGCGTCTGGGCGAAGCCGATGCCGATCACCAGGTCGTAGCCCACCTCGGCGAAGGCGCGCATGGCGGGCTCGAGGGAGGCCGGGTCGCCCGGCTCGGCATCGCGCAGGACGATGGGGAAGTCGTGGGCCGCGCGAGTGACGCCGCGGAAGGCGGCGGCGTTGAAGGAGCGGTCGTCCTTGCCGCCGCTGTCGAAGACGATACCGACGTGCGGCTTGCCGGGATCGCCGGCGGCGTGTTGCAGGTCGACGCAGCCGACGGCCGTGAGGCCGGCGAGGGCGGGGACCAGCGCCGCCAGGAGGGCGGCGAGCAACGGTCGCAAGCGCAGGCCGGGTCTCCGCATGGCAGCCAGCGGCGAGAGTCTAGTGGATTCCGGTAGGCTACGGGAGCCGCGCCAGCTGGGCATCTGGAGCCAGCCAAGAGAGCCAGCGCTGGAGCCAGCCGAGGAGACGCGCCATGCCGCTCAGCGCCACCGACGCCAAGCACGACGCCGCCAAGGTCGAGGCCCTCGAGCGGCTGGTCGCCGAGCTGCGCCACCGCCTTCCCGCCGAGGCCGCGCCGAGCGCCGCCGACCTGCTGCGCCGCTGCTACGCCAACACCCCGCATGACGAGCTGGCCAGCGCCGCCGTCGACGACCTGCTGGGGCCGGTGCTCGCCCTCTGGAACCTCGCCCAGCAGCGGCAGCGGGGCGAGATCCGCATCCACGTCTACAACCCGCAGCGCGAGCGCGACGGCTGGTCCTCGCCGCACACCGCCATCGACGTCATCAACGACGACATGCCCTTCCTGCTCGCCTCCACCAACGGCGAGTTGCAGCAGCGGCAGCGCCGCGTTCACGTGGCGCTGCACCCGGTGCTGGGAGTGGAGCGCGACGCCTCTGGCCGCCTGCAGCGGCTGCTGCCGCGCAGCCAGGGCGCGCCCGAGAGCTGGATGCACCTGGAGATCGACCGCGAGACCACCGGCGAGGCCGGGCTCCAGGCGCTGGCCACGCGCCTTGTCGAGGTGCTCGGCAAGGTGCGGGCCACCGTCAGCGACTGGCGGCCGATGCTGGCCAAGGCGGAGGAGATCGAGGGGCGCCTGCGCACCAGCCCGCCGCCGCTCGATGCCGGCGAGGTGGAGGAGGCGGCGGAGTTCCTGCGTTGGCTGACCGAGAATCACTTCACCTTCCTCGGCTACCGCGGCTACGCCTTCGAGCACAAGAACGGCGGCGACTACCTGCGCCTCGAGCCGGGCTCCGGCCTCGGCCTGCTGCGCGAGGTCTCGGCCGACTCCGAGGAGCGCAGCGAAACCCCGCTGCCCGACTACCTGGCCCGCTTTCTCCACCAGCGCGAGCTGCTGATCATCACCAAGGGGAGCAAGAAGTCCGAGGTGCACCGGCCGGTGCACATGGACTCCATCGGCATCCGCCGCTTCGACGCCGAGGGCAAGGTGGTGGGCGAGGACCGCTTCCTCGGCCTCTTCACCTCCTCCGTCTACAACAGCAGCGCGCAGACCATCCCGGTGCTGCGCCGCAAGGTGCGGCGTGTCTTCGAGCGCGCCAGCTTCAACCCCGGCAGCCACGATGCCAAGGCGCTGGCGCACGTGCTCGAGAGCTTCCCGCGCGACGAGCTGTTTCAGATCAGCGAGGAGGACCTCTACCGCATCGCCATCGGCATCCTGCAGCTGCACCAGCGGCAGCGGGTGGCGCTCTTCCTGCGCAAGGACGAGTTCGAGCGCTTCGTCTCGGCGCTGGTCTTCGTGCCGCGCGACCGCTACACGTTCGAGCTGCGCGAGCGACTGCAGAAGATCCTCGAGCGCGCCCTCGGCGGCGAGGTGACCGCCTTCTACACCCAGGTGGGCGACGCCGCCCTGGCGCGCGTGCACTTCATCGTTCGCACCACCCCGGGGCAGATCCGCGCGGTCGACGTCAAGCGGGTGGAGGCCGAGCTCGCCGCCGCCGCCCGCACCTGGCGCGAGGACCTGCGCGAGCAGCTGGTGGCGAGCCGCGGCGAGGAGGTCGGGCTCGCCCTCGCCGCCACCTATGGCGAGGCCTTCCCGCCCGCCTATCGCGACCGCTTCGGCGCCGCCGAGGCGCTGGCCGACCTCGAGGTGGTCGAGCGGCTGCTCGCCGGCGGCGAGGAGTTCGCCGCCCGCCTCTACCGCAGCGCCGACATGCCGGCGGAGCGGATGCGCATCAAGCTCTACCTCGCCGGCCGGCAGATCGCCTTGACCGACGCGCTACCGCTGCTCGAGAACCTCGGCGTGCGGGTGGAGGAGGAGCTGCCCTTCGGGCTGCGTCCGGCGGGCAGCGAGCGCGGCGTCTGGGTGCACGACTTCGCGCTCGTCGCCGAGTCGCCGGAGGTGCCCTTCGAGACGGCCAAGCCGCTGGTGGAGGAGAGCCTGCGACGGGTGTGGCGTGGCGACCTCGAGAACGG
>DASYUP010000227.1:0-6683 GCA_036001185.1 Thermoanaerobaculia bacterium | reverse complement strand
GGGGATCCATGCCCTCGCGCAGCTGCTCGAAGACGCGGTCGGTGGTGTAGATCAGGCCCTCGAGCCGGTTCTTCATCCGCCGCAGCTCGCGGCGGTCGGCGTCCTCGGAGGCGTGGCTGCGCGCCTCGTCGACGAGGCGGTCGACCTCCTCCTTGGAGAGGCCGCCGGCGGGGTTGATCTGGATGCTCTGCGACTGGTTGGTCGCCATGTCGCGCGAGGAGACGTTGACGATGCCGTTGCTGTCGATGGCGAAGGTGACCTCGATCTGCGGCACGCCGCGGGGCGCCGGTGGGATGCCCTCCATCTCGAAGCGGCCGAGCGAGCGGTTCTCGGAGGCGATGTCGCGCTCGCCCTGCAGGCAGTGGATCTCCACCGTGTCCTGGTTGTCGGAGACGGTGGTGAAGATCTGCGTCACCTTGGTGGGGATGGTCGAGTTGCGCTCGATGAGGCGGGTGAAGAGGCCGCCGTGGGTCTCGATGCCGAGCGACAGGGGGGTGACGTCGAGCAGCACGATGTCCTTGACGTCGCCCTTCAAGATGCCGCCCTGGATGCCGGCACCGATGGCCACCACCTCGTCGGGGTTGATCTCGCGATTGGGCTCGCGCTCGAAGATGCGCTTCACCGTGGCGGCGACGATGGGGCTGCGGGTCTGCCCGCCGACCAGCAGCACCTCCTCGATCTGGTCGGGGCGCAGGCCGGCCTCTTTGAGGGCGTCGCGGCAGGGTCCCTCGGTCTTCTCCACCAGGTCACCGACCAGCTCCTCGAACTTGCCGCGCGACATGGTGCGCGCCAGGTGGCGCGGACCGCTGGCGTCGGCGGAGATGAACGGCAGGTTGATGGGCGCCTGGTCGACGGAGGAGACCTCGCACTTGGCGCGCTCGGCGGCCTCCTTGAGCCGCTGCAGCGCCATGCGGTCGCTGCGCAGGTCGACGCCGGTCTCGCCTTTGAACTCGTCGATCAGCCAGTCCATGATCCGCTGGTCGAAGTCCTCGCCGCCGAGGTAGGTGTCGCCGGAGGTGGCCTTGACCTCGAACACCCCCTCGTTGAGGGTGAGGATGGAGACGTCGAAGGTGCCGCCGCCGAGATCGTAGACGGCGATGTTCTTCACCCCTTCGCGGCGCTCGAGGCCGTAGGCGAGGGCGGCGGCGGTGGGCTCGTTGATGATGCGCATCACCTCGAGCCCGGCGATCTTGCCGGCGTCGCGGGTGGCCTGCCGCTGCGAGTCGTTGAAGTAGGCGGGGACGGTGATCACCGCCTCGGTGAACTCGACGCCCATGGCCTCGTCGGCGAAGGCCTTGATCTCCTGCAGGATGAAGGCGGAGATCTCCTCCGGGCTGTACTCCTTGTCGCGGATCTGCAGCTTGACGTCGCCGTTGCCGGCCGCCACCACCGCGTAGGGCAGCACCTGCTTGGCGCGCTGCACCTCGTCGGAGGCGAACTTGCGGCCGATGAGGCGCTTGACGGCGAAGATGGTGTTCTGCGGGTTGGTGATCGCCTGCCGTTTGGCGATCTGACCGACCAGGCGGTCGCCTTCCTCGGTGAAGCCGACGATCGACGAGGTGGTGCGGCTGCCTTCGCGGTTGGGGATCACCTGCGGCCCGCCGACCTCCATGATGGCGGCGCAGCTGTTGGTGGTTCCCAGGTCGATGCCGAGTACCTTGCTCACCGGCCCCACCTCCAGGCCCCGCGCCGGCTGGCGCGGCGGTTCCAGCTCACCCCGGGGTCTTCTCCCGCTCCGGCGGCATCGCCACGCGCACCAGCGCGGGGCGCAGCAGCCGGCCGTGGATGGTGTACCCCCGCTGCAGCTCGTCGATCACCGTCGGCACCGTCACCGAGGCGTCCTCGACGCTGGCCACCGCCTCGTGCACGGTGGGATCGAAGGGCGCGCCCATGGCCGGTACCTCGCTGATGCCGCGCTGCCGCAGCAGCTCGGTGAACTGGCGCAGGGTGAGCTCCACCCCCACCTTGAGGTCGTCCACCGTGCCACCTGCCGCGAGGGCTCGCTGGAGATTGTCTACGACCGGCAGCAGGTCGCGCAAGGCTTCCCCCACCGCGTAGCGCTTGAGGTCGTCGCGCTCGCGCTCGGCGCGGCGGCGATAGTTCTCGAAGTCGGCCAGCGTGCGGATCGAGCGGTCGCGCAGGTCGGCGAGCTCGTTTTGCAGCTCGGTCACCGCCGGATCGGGCGTCGGCTCCTGCCCGGGCACCGTCTCGACGCCCTTCTCGCGCCGCGGCGGGGCCTCGTGCGCCTGGCGGTTGCTCACCGCCGCCAGCGCCTCGCGGGCCACCTCGTCGGCGTCGGCGCTCGCCTCCTCCTCGAGGTCGAGCATGTAGGTCTCGTCCTCTCCGTCACCCGGCCTCGTCGGTTTCTCCGCCATGATCTATCTATCCTTCGGCTGCGAATCGGGATTCGCTTCCGGATCAGGTTTCAAAGGTGCGCGCCAAGGCCTCGCTCAGCGTATCGGCCAGGTACTCGACGAGCGGGATGACCTTGTCGTACTCCATCCGCGAGGGCCCCAGGATACCGAGACTGCCGAGCACCCGCTCGCCCGAGTGGTACGGCGCCGCCACCAGGCTGAAGTCGAGCTCCGAGGTGAGGTCGCTGTCGTCGCCGATCCAGGCCCGCACTCCGGCGCCCTCGACGCACTGGTTGAGCAGCCGTACCAGCCGCGCCTTGTCGTGGAAGGCGTCGAACAGCCGCCGCACCCGCGCCAGGTCGGCCAGCTCGGGTGAGCTCAGCAGCTCGGCGGCGCCGTCCATCAGCAGCTCGGGAGTGCCATCCGAGAGGCTGCGGCGGGCAAGGGCGATCGACAGCCGCAGCAGTCGGTCGACCTGCGCCCGCTCATCGTCCATGAGGACGATGAGGCGGTCGCGGATCTCGCGCATGGTGAGACCGCCGAAGGTCTCGCTGAGGTAGTTGGCCGCCCGCACCAGCTCCTCGCGGCCGACCGGCTCCTCCACCTCCACCAGCTTGCTGTCGACGAAGCCGCTGGCGGAGACGACGACGCACAGCACCCGCCGACCCGCCACCGGCACGAACTCCACCGCCTTGAGCACGGTGTCGGCGAGCGCCGGGATGAGCACGATGCCCACCTGGTGGGTGAGCTCGGAGAGCAGCTGCGAGGCCCCCTTCATCTGCTCGTCGGCGTCCGGGGCGGCCTCCAGGTGGCTGTCGATGTAGCGCCGCTCCTTGACCGGCACCGAGCGCTGCCGCATCAGCGTCTCGATGTAGAAGTGGTAGCCGGAGGGGGTGGGCACGCGCCCCGCCGAGGTGTGCGGTTGCCGCAGGTACCCCTTCTCCTCGAGGTCGGCCATGATGTTGCGGATGCTCGCCGACGACAACCCATGGCGCTCCTGCTTGGCCACCGAGCGCGACGACACCGGTTCGCCGGAGACGATGAAGCTATAGATGACGTCGCGCAGGATCTCGCGATCGCGGGGGGTGAGGGCGGTAGGTTGACGGCCGGGAGGGCGCATGGTTCGCAACCGGAGGGCTAGCACTCCGCCTCGGCGAGTGCCAACGCAGGATAGCCGCCGGCGCTCGCGCTGTCAAGGCGCAAGACCCACAATTACAAGGACTTCCCGCTGAGCGCCGAGCCTCGTTCGGGCACCGGTCCGAAGCCCGAGGCGGCACCGCTCGCCGGCCTGCGCGTGGCTCTCGTGGGCCCCGGCAAGGCGGGCGGCAGCGTCGCCCGCTGGCTGCTCGCCCGCGGCGCTCGATTGACGCTGGTAGCGCGGCGGCGCGCGGGTCCGCTGCCGCGCTGGGTGGCGGCCACGGGAGCGCGGCCGGTACCGCTCGAGGCCCTGGCGAGCGACGGTGACGACCTGCTGCTCGTCGCCGTACCCGACGGCGCGCTGCAGATGGTGGCGACGACCCTGGCGCGTCGCCCGCAGGCGGCGGTGGCGCTGCACCTGTCGGGCGCCCAGCCCGGCGCGGCGCTGGCGGTGCTGCGCCGGGGCGCCGGCCGAGCGGCGACGAGCGTCGGCGGCTTCCACCCCTTGCGCGCCTTCCCACGGCCGCTGCCGTCCCCCGCGGTCGCGCGCCGTACCTTCTTCGCCCTCGACGGCGACCCCGCCGCCGTGGCGCTCGGCCGGCGCCTCGCCGCCGCCCTGGGAGCTCCGTGCGCCGAGGTGGCCACTCCGCTGCGGCCGCTCTATCACCTCGCCGCCACCTGGGCGGCCGGCGGCACGGTCACGCTGCTGGGCGCGGCCGTCGCCCTCCACGCCGCGGTAGGCGTCGACCCGGCAGCGGCGGCCGGGCTGCGCGAGCTCGCCGCCGGCGCCCTCGCGGCGGTGGATCCCCGGCGTCCGGCGGCAGCGCTCACCGGCCCGGTGGCGCGTGGCGACGGCGGGCTGCTCGCGCAGCTTACGCGACTGCGCGCAGTCGCTCCGGAGCTCCATCCGCTGGCCGTCCTGATCGCCCTCGAGGGGCTCCGACAGCTCGCCGTTCAGGGGGTCGCGGAAGGGGTGGTGGAGGGTCGCGGAGAGGGCTCCGGCGACCCCTCGCGAGAGGCGCTACGCCGAACATTGCGCGAGGTTTGCGCGGATCCAGGATTTCTTGACCCCCTCCTGCGGGGGGTGTAATCTCCTAAGTCCACCCGAGCCGAGGCTCGAAGCCGCATGGTCTTCTTCAACTACAGCACCATGCAGATGGCTGCGAAGGTCGTGTATTACGGCCCGGGCCTCTGCGGCAAGACCACTAACCTCCAGTACATCTACTCCCGCACCGCCAAGGATTCCCGCGGCGAAATGGTGTCGCTGGAGACCGAGACCGACCGTACCCTCTTCTTCGACCTGCTGCCCATCGACGTCGGCTCCATCGCCGGCTTCTCCACCCGCATCCAGCTCTACACCGTCCCCGGACAGGTCTTCTACAACACGACGCGCAAGCTGGTGCTCAAGGGGGTCGACGGGGTGGTCTTCGTCGCCGACTCGCAACGCCCCATGCTGCAGGCGAACATCGACTCCTTCCGCAACCTGGCCGAGAACGTCCACGAGATGGGCCTGACGCTCGACAGCATGCCGGTGGTGCTGCAGTACAACAAGCGGGACCTGCACGACATCTGCTCGGTCGAGGAGCTCAACCAGGCCCTCAACAGCGGCAACTGGCCGCACTTCGAGGCCTCGGCGCTCACCGGCACCGGGGTCTTCGAGACGCTCAAGGGCATCTCCAAGCTCACCTTGCTGTCGCTCAAGAAGCGGCTCACCACCAAGGAGCAGCCGGTGTCGCGGCCGCAGGTGTCGACCACCCGGCCGCAGCCCCCGGCGCCGGCGCCGACGCCCATCTCGCCCAACGCGCCGCGCCAGGCCGAGCGGCCGCATCACGAGCGGCCGCCAGCCGAGAGGCCGCATCCGGAGCGCCCGCAACAGGAGCGCCCGTACCAGGAGCGCCCGCACGCGGAGCGCCCGCCGCACGAGCGCCCGCACCACGAGCCCGCGGCGGTCGGCGTCGCCACCGCGCGACCGCAGCCGGCGCCTGCCGCGCCGGCCGCCAAGCCGGCGCCCGCGCGCCCGGCGGCAGCCGCCGTGGCCGCGCCCGCCAAGGCCCCGGCGCCGAAGGCGAAATCGCAGAGCGACGTCCTCGCCGAGCTGGAGAAGATCCGCCAGCAGGCGATGCGGCCCGCGCCGGCAGCGGCGACTCCAGCCCCAGCGGCGCCGCCACCCGCCGCGCGCCCCGCTCCGGCTCCGCCGGCAAGCCTCTCGCCGGCGACCGCCGCCGCGGTCACCAATGGCAAGCACGAGATCAACCGCGAGATCCAGCTCACCCTCAAGAAGGGGGACTTCGAGCGCGCCAAGCGCTTCCTGCTCACCCTGCAGGTCGAGGACGGCCAGCACCAGGTGATGGAGGCGGTGCGCAACTTCCAGGTCGACATCGGCTCGCTGCCGGCGCACCAGAAGGTCGTCCTCCGCCTCAACATCGCGCTGCGCACGAAGGAATAGCGGTTTCCTTCCGCCCTCCGGCGGCGTCCAAAGAGGGTAGGCGGCACCGTCACGGGCCGCCAGGGAGGCCCACCATGGACACCGGTCGTTCGCGCTCGCCGCTGCAGCTCTTCCTTCTCGTCGGCGCGGCTCTCGTCGTCGCCCTTCCGGCGCTCGGTCGTTCCTGGGGGGACGGCGGCGGCGCCACCGTCCCCCTGCCGGTCGCCGGCGGCGCCCTCGAGGTGACGCTTCGTCCCGATTCCGGCCCCAGCCTGCGGCTCCTCCCCGACGGCCCCCACCGCTGGTTGTTCGCCGGGCCGACCTCGACCCTCGTTGGCGGCTCCTACTCGGTCGTCCTGCGCAACCGCACCCCCGAGCGGCTGAAGGTGGTCGTCGGCGTCGACGGCGTCAACGTCTACGGCCGCGAGGTCATCGGCGGCAGCGCCTCAGCAGACGTCGGCTCCATCCTGCCGCCGTGGAGCGAGCGCACCCTTCCCGGCTGGCAGCTCGACGACGAGCGCGCCCAGCGCTTCGTGTTCAGCCCGCCGGAGTGGAGCGAGGGCGAGGGCCGCACCGACGAGCAGATCGGCCTCGTCACCGTGCAGGTCTATCGCCAGTGGCAGCCGCAGGCCTGGGACTATCGCCAGCGTGACGAGGAGCGGGGCGGGGCGGCGCCGAAGGAGCAGGCGCAGCGGCGCGCCGAGCCGTCGAGCGACTCCCCGGCCGTCGAGGGGGCGGCCGGCAACCCGCCCATCGGCACCACTGCG
>DASYUP010000226.1:0-1647 GCA_036001185.1 Thermoanaerobaculia bacterium | reverse complement strand
CGCCCACGGCCAGCCGGCGGCGACGGCGATCCGCGTGCGCAGCGCCGCCGGCGGCGTGGCGCTGGTCGACTGCCGCCTGCGCACCGGCCGCACGCATCAGGTGCGAGTGCACCTCGCGCACCTCGGCTTCCCGGTGCTCGGCGACCGGCTCTACGGCGCCCGCCGCACGGCGCCACGGCCGCTGCTCCACGCCAGTTGGCTGGCGCTGCCACACCCGAGGAGCGGCGAGCGCGTGACGATCACGGCGCCGCTGCCCGCCGACTTCGCGCCCTGGCTGCCCGCAGGGTGAAGGCGAGCAGCGCGGCTGCCGCGAGCGCCAGCGTCGCGCCCATGACGAACGCCGCCCGCGCCGACACCTGCTCCCACACGACCCCGAAGAGCAAACTGGCGAAGAAGAGCCCGAGCCCAGCCGCCAGGTGGTAGGCGCCGAGCGCGGTGCCGCGGCCGCCCTCGCCCGCGAGTGTCACCACCAGAGTCCGCTCGGCCCCTTCCGTCAGCCCGTAGTAGAGCGCGTAGGCGAGGAAGAGCGCCAGCCATGCAGGGCGGCTGGTGACGAAGCCGAAGCCGAGGTACACCGCGGCGTAGAGCGCCCAACCGGCGAGCAGCGGGCGCCCTGGCCCCAGCCGGTCGACGAGCACTCCGGCGGGGACCGAGCAGGCCCACTTGGCGACGTGGAAGCCCGACCAGAGGAGGGTGAGGCCGATGGCCGAGACGCCGAGCGCCGAAGCGCGCAGCAGGAGAAAGGCGTCGCTGGCGTTGCCGAGGGCGAAGAGGAAGATGGCGAGCAGCGGAGCGCGTAGGTCGCGCGCCAGGCGGAGCCGCCCGCGATCAGACGGCGAGTCGGCGGTCGCCACCGCGGGCGTGGGTGCCACCTCGCGCACTCGCCACCAGACGGTGACGACGCCGAGCAGCGCCGGTAGGGTGGCGAGGGCGAAGACGAGCCGCAGGCGCCCCGGAAACAGCGCCAGCAGGCCGGCTGCCAGCAGCGGCCCGACCGCGGCGCCGAGGTTGTCGAGACCGCGGTGGAAGGAGAAGGCGAGGCCCCGTTGCGCCGCCGGCGTGCTGTCGGCGATCATGGCGTCGCGCGGCGCCGTGCGCAGCCCCTTGGCGAAGCGGTCGAGGGCGCGGGTCAGCACCACGTGCAGCGGCCGCGCCGCCACCGCCAGCAGCGGGCGCGTCGCCGCCGAGAGGCCGTAGCCCCAGACGACGAAGGGCTTGCGGCGGCCGCGGCGGTCGCTCTCGCGCCCCGCCCAGCCCTTGACCAGCGCCAGCACCCCTTCCGCCACCGACTCCATGACGCCGAGGGCGGCGGCGCCGCCGCCGAGCAGGCGCAGGAAACCCGGCAGCAGCGGATAGACCATCTCGCTCGCCACGTCCTGCAGGAAGGAAGTGAGAGAGACGGCGCGCACGTTCGCCGGCAGCGTGCGGCCGAAGTAGAGGCGCCAGGGGGAGCGGGTGCCGGGCATGGCAGTTGGCAATCGGACAACCGCTAGCTAGCGGGAACCGGTGGGCGTTCCCGACTGCCAACTGCCATGCCCGGCACCACTCCGCCAGTACGCCTTCCGCAGGCTGTAGATCTCGCCGCCCGGGTAGTTGGAGTATCCCTCGAACCCGTCGAGCATCACCGCCACCGTATCGCGCGTGAGC
>DASYUP010000225.1:0-3977 GCA_036001185.1 Thermoanaerobaculia bacterium | reverse complement strand
TGGCCACCGCGATCGGCGCCGCCGATCCCGAGACCATCACCACCGAGGCCGACTGCGATCCCGGCGACGTCGTGGTCGGCGGCGGCTTCACCCACGCGCTGACTCCCGGCGGTCACAGCACGCCACAGAACATCACCAACGCGCCGAACGCGACCGGCACGGGCTGGGTGGGCTTGATCCAGCGCATCATGCCGGCGGGCTCCACGCTCACCGTCTGGGCCCGCTGCGCCGACGTGACGCCCTGAGCGCGGGGCTTCCACCACTTCAGACGATGGCGCGGCGGTGGAAGCTGCGCAGGCCGAGGGCGCGCGAGTAGGGGATGCCGCGACGAGGGATGCCGACCGCCGCCACTCCCCGCCGTGCCGCCGGCACCATCGTCGTGCGCCGCGGCGCCGACGGCCCGCGCTACCTGCTGCTGCGGGTCTACAACTACTGGGACTTCCCCAAAGGGGAGATCGCTCCCGGTGAGGAGTCGCTGGCCGCTGCACTGCGCGAGGTGGAAGAGGAGACTACTCTCACCGGTCTACGCTTTCCCTGGGGAGAGGTCTACCGCGAGACACCGCCGTACAGCGGCGGCAAGGTGGCGCGCTACTACGTAGCCGAGTCGCCGGCCGGCGACGTGCGGTTGCCGGTCTCGCCCGAGCTCGGGCGCCCCGAGCACCACGAGTTCCGCTGGCTCCTCTACGAACAGGCGCGCGCGCTGCTGGGGCAGCGGCTGCGCCCCATCCTCGACTGGGCGCGGGAGACCGTCGGCTAGCGGTTGGCTGGCTAGTCGAGGGAGTGCGGGGGCGGCCAGACCACAGCGAGCGACGTTGCGAGGAGCGTAGCGACGAAGCAATCTCGACGCCGCCACGTCGAGATCGCTTCGCTTCGCTCGCCATGACGTCGGGGGCTCTTAGCGACAGAATGGGGCCATGGCGACGCTGCCCCCCGAGGCTCCCGGCGAGCTCGTCCACCTGCTGCAGACGTCGATCTCGCCCATCGCCCTCATCTCCGGCGTCGGGCTGCTGCTGCTGTCGATGACCAACCGGCTGTCGCGGGTGATCGACCGCTCGCGGTCGCTGAGCGCGCAGCTGCGGGCGCCGCTCGACGAGGCGGCGCATGCCCGCGACCGCGCGCAGCTCGCCGTGCTGGCGCGGCGGGCGCGGCTGCTGTGGGCCTCCATCGCCGCCGTCATGGTGACCGTGCTGAGCTCGTGCACCATGGTGCTGCTGCTCACCACCATGGCCTTTCTCCACCTCGACCTCCGGCTGCTGGTGGTGGTGCTCTTCTTCGTCGCCGTGCTGGCGCTGCTGGTGTCCTCAGTGGTTTTCTTCGCCGACGTGCTGCTGTCGCTGCGGGCGCTGCGCACCGAGATCGGCGAGGTCTGGCGGTAGTAGCGCGGCAGATCGGCGGCGCGACGGCGAGACTAGCGCGTCGAGCGCCCCTGGGAGGCCAGCCAGCCCTGCGCCGCGGCGTCGCCGTTGTCGGCGGCGAGCTCGTAGTAGTGGCGCGCCTTGGCGGTATCGGCGGCGAAGCCGGCGTCGCCGCTTTCGTAGCCGTGGGCGAGGTCCATCATCGCGTAGACGTTGCCGGCGGCGGCGGCGTTCTGCAGCCAGGTGACGCCGGCGGCGGCGTTCTTGCCGACGATGTCGCCGTCGAGCAGCGCGTGGCCGAGCCACATCATGCAGTACTCGTCGCCGACGCGGGCGCCGCGGCGGTACCAGTCGAGCGCCTGGCCCGCGTCCTCGCGCACGCCGCGACCGTGGCGGTAGGCGACGCCGAGGATGCGCATCGCCATGCCATTGCCGGCCCTGGCGCCCCGGCGCGCCAGGTCGAGGGCGCGCCCGTCGTCCAGCGCCACGCCCTTGCCCTGGAAGGTGAGGAGCGCCATCAGGCCCAGCGCCGTCGGATTGCCGCCGCGCGCCGCCGCGTCGAGCGCCTGGGTGAGCCGCTGCACCTGCGGCGCGGCGAGCTCGTCCTCGACCAGCCACTGGGCGAGGTTCTCCGTTGCCCAGGTCTGGCCGGCGAGGGTGAGGCGCAGCATCAGCTGGGGCCCGTCGGCGGCGCCCTTCTCGAGGCCGGCCGGGATGCGCTGCAGCCAGCGCACCCAGTTCTTCGCCCGCTGCTCGCCGCCGCCGGCGGCCTGCTGCATGAGCCGGTTGGCCTGGGCGCGGTCCTGGGCGACGCCGAGGCCGAACAGGTAGGCCCAGCCGAGCGAATACTGCGCCGCCGGCTCGCTGGCGGCGGCCCTCTGCAGCAGCGGGATGGCGCGCCCGAGGTCGCGCGGCAGCACGCCGTCGAGCAGGGCGCCGCCGAGCACGGCGGCGGCGCCGGCGTGGCCGCGGTCAGCAGCGGCGGCGAGCCAACGCTCTCCCTGCCGCACGTCCGTCGCCACGCCGCGGCCGTAGAGGTAGTGGATGCCGAGGTCGTACATCGAGCTGGCGTTGCCGAGGGCGGCGGCCTGGCGGTACCAGGCGACCTCTCCCGCTTCGTCCTTCGCTCCGCCCAGCCCTTGACCGGCCATCCAGCCCAGGTTGTGCATGGCGAAGCTCTGGCCACCTGCCGCCGCTTTCTGGAACCACCCGCGAGCGGCGGCGTTGTCCACCGCCGTGCCGACGCCCAGCAGGCGGCCCATGCCGGCGAGGTACTGCGCATAGGCGTCGCCGGCGCCGGCGCGCCGCGCTACCTCCGACCACGAGGATGCGGCCAGCGCCTGGGCTCGCGCTGGGTCCTTGGGGAAGGTCCCCTCGCCGAGCCGCAGCAGGGTGGCGAGCCGGTAGCGCGCCAGCGGATCGCCGCCGGCGGCGGCGGCCTCGAAGAGCTGCCGCGCCCGCGCCTCGTCGACGCGTCCGCCGGTGCCGCTGTAGAGCGCCTCCGCCTGCTGTAGCGGCGACGGCGGCGGGGGTTTTGGCGGTGCAGCGGGCTTTCCGGAGACCGCGGGCTGCGCTGCCGGAGGCTGCCCGGCTGCGGACTGCCCGGCCGCGGGCCGTCCGGAGACGGCCGGCGGCGGTGGTGGCGCGCCGGCCTTGCCCTGGCCCGCCGCCGGCGGAGCGGACAACAGCAGCACGACGAGCAGCACCAGGGCGGCGGAGCACTTCCCAGGCATGCGGGAAGCCATCGACGATGCAGCGCTCACCGGGTTCTCCTCGACATGCTCGCGGGGCGATGCCATTCTAGATCGACCAATCCGATCCGCCCGCGCGCGCGAAGATACCGGTGCGGGGCGGAAGACCCCGCCGCAACGGAGACCACCGATCATGAATTCAACGCCTTCGCGAGCCCTTCACGCCTTCGCCCTGGCCGCCGCCTGGACCGTTGTCACCAGCTGCGGCGCGCGGGCGGCGGCGCACGGAGATTCGACCGGCGCCAGCAAGGGCGCCGACCAGGGGACCGCGGCCGCCGCGGCGCCGGCCGCACCCGGAAAGGAGCCTTGGAGGATGTTCCACAAGCCCAGCGACGAGGAGCTGCGCGACAAGCTCTCGCGCCTGCAGTACGACGTCACGCAGCACGAAGGAACCGAGCCGCCGTTCCGCAACGAGTTCTGGGACAACCACAAGGACGGCATCTACGTCGACGTGGTGTCGGGCGAGCCGCTTTTCTCCTCGCGCGAGAAATTCGAGTCGGGGACCGGCTGGCCCTCCTTCTGGCAGCCGCTCGACAAGGACAACGTCGTCGAGAAGACCGACCGCCAGCTCTTCATGGAGCGCACCGAGGTGCGCAGCAAGCACGGCGACTCCCACCTCGGCCACGTCTTCCCCGACGGGCCGAAGCCGACCGGCCTGCGCTACTGCATCAACTCGGCGTCCATGCGTTTCGTGCCCGTCGAGCGTCTCGAGGCCGAGGGCTACGGCGAGTACCTGAAGCTCTTCCAGCAGCCGGCGAAGAGGTAGGAACGGAGCGGGCGGGGACAAGCCCCGCGCCTACACCAGAGGCCGCTTCCGTCCGTTCCTATCGGAGTAGGGGCGGGGCTTGTCCCCGCCCGTCTTCTGTTTTAT
>DASYUP010000224.1:0-3072 GCA_036001185.1 Thermoanaerobaculia bacterium | reverse complement strand
CGCCCACGGCGCTGCGCCTGCACGCCCGTACTGCGTGGCGCACCAAGGGCCTGCGCGATCCCGGCACCGACCTCGTCCGGTCGACCCTCGAGGCGCTGGCCGCCGTGCTCGGCGGCTGCGACGACCTCACCTGCGCTCCCTTCCTCGACCCCCAGCTCGAGCTCGCCCTCGGGCTGCCACTGGGAAGCGCCACCCAGCTGCTGCTGCGCGAGGAGGCAGGCTTCGCGCGCCTTGCCGACCCCGCCGGCGGCAGCTGGTACGTCGAGTCGCTCACCGCCGCGCTGGCGCGCCGCGGATGGGAGATGTTCGCCGGCATCGAGGAGCACGGCGGCATGGCGCGCGCGCTCGCTATCGGCGCGGTCGCCCGGCAGGTGGCGGAGGCGACGGAGCGACGGCGTCGCGCGCTCGCCGAAGGAAGCATGCCGATGGTGGGCGTGACCATGCACCGGCCGCCGCAGCCGGTGCCGCTGCCGCACCGCCCGCTGGACGCCGCCGGAGAACCGACCCGCGAACCACCTGCGGCGCCGCCGTCGATCCCGCAGCTCGCTGCCGAGCCCGGCTCGCCGGCGCTCTTTGCCGCCGCCGTGGCGGCCGCCGCCGGCGGCGCCACGCTCGGTGCGCTGGCGAGCGCGCTGCCGCCAGGCGACGCGCCGATGCGGGCGCCGGTGCTCACCGCGTGGCGCGATGCCGAGCCCTTCGAGACGGCGGCCGCGGCGCCCGAGGTGCCGGCGTGAGCACGCTCGCCCCCCCGCGCCGCGGGGCGATGCCGCGCCCGGCGGGTTTCGACGAAGCGCTCGCGCGACTGCAGGCTGCGGCCGGCGAAGACGAGCCGGCGACCGCTGCCGCCGGCACGCTCACACCCGAGGGGATCCGCATCGCCTCGCTCTACGGCCCGGCCGACTTCGCAGCCGTCGATCACCTGCAGGGGATGCCCGGCTTTCCCCCCTTCGTGCGCGGCCCCTATCCCACCATGTACCTGGTCAGACCCTGGACGGTGCGGCAGTACGCCGGCTTCTCCACGGCCGAGGAGAGCAACGCCTTCTACCGCCGCAACCTGGCCGCCGGCCAGACCGGGCTCTCCATCGCCTTCGACCTGCCCACCCACCGCGGCTACGACTCCGACCATCCGCGGGTGGTGGGCGACGTCGGCATGGCGGGCGTCGCCATCGACTCCATCTTCGACATGCGGATCCTCTTCGACGGCATCCCCCTCGACCGCATCAGCGTCTCGATGACCATGAACGGCGCGGTGCTGCCGGTGATGGCGCTCTACGTGGTGGCGGCGGAGGAGCAGGGCGTGCCGCCCGAGAAGCTCGCCGGCACCATTCAGAACGACATCCTCAAGGAGTTCATGGTCCGCAACACCTTCATCTATCCGCCGGCGCCGTCGCTGCGCATCGTCGGCGACATCATGCGCTTCGCCGCCGAGCGCATGCCGCGCTTCAACAGCATCAGCATCTCCGGCTACCACATGCAGGAGGCGGGAGCGACCGCCGACCTCGAGCTCGCCTACACGCTCGCCGACGGTCTCGAATACGTGCGCACCGGTCTCGCCGCCGGGCTCGCCATCGACGACTTCGCGCCGCGGCTGTCGTTCTTCTGGGGCATCGGCATGAACCTCCTCATGGAGGTGGCGAAGCTGCGCGCCGGCCGCCTGCTGTGGGCCGAGCTCATGCGTTCGCTGGGCGCCACCGACGAGCGCTCGCTGATGCTGCGCTGCCACTGTCAGACCTCCGGCTGGAGCCTCACCGCCCAGGACGTCTACAACAACGTCATGCGCACCTGCGTCGAGGCGCTGGCCGCCGTCTCGGGCCACACCCAGTCGCTGCACACCAACGCCCTCGACGAGGCGCTGGCGCTGCCCAGCGACTTCTCGGCCCGCATCGCCCGCAACACCCAGCTGGTGCTGCAGCTCGAGGGCGGCACCACCGAGGCGATCGACCCGTGGGGAGGCAGCTACGCCGTCGAGCGACTCACCCACGAGCTCCTGGCGCGGGCGCGTGCTCACCTCGCCGAGGTCGAGGAGCTGGGCGGCATGGCGGCGGCGATCGCCCAGGGGGTGCCCAAGCGCCACATCGAGGAGGCGGCCGCCCGTACCCAGGCGCGCATCGACGCCCGCCGGCAGACCATCGTCGGCGTCAACGGCTACCAGGCCGGCCTCGACCCCGGCGCGCTGGAGATCCTCAAGGTCGACAACCGCGCGGTGCGCGAGGCGCAGCTCCTGCGGCTTGCCCGGCTGCGCGCCGAGCGTGACCCGCAGCAGGTCGAGTCGGCGCTCGCGGCGCTCACCGCCGCCGCCGGAAGCGGCGAAGGCAACCTGCTGGCGCTCGCCATCGACGCCGCCCGCGCGCATGCCACGGTGGGGGAGATCAGCTACGCTCTCGAGCGGGTCTTCGGGCGCTACGAGGCGCCGGTCTCCACCGTGCACGGCATTTACGGCGGCGAGCTGCAGGAAGCGGAGGCGGTGCGCGCCATGCGCGCGCGCACGGCGGAGTTCGCCCGCCGTCGCGGGCGCCGGCCGCGGCTGCTGGTCGCCAAGCTGGGTCAGGACGGCCACGACCGCGGCCAGAAGGTCATCGCCACCGCCTTCGCCGACCTCGGCTTCGACGTCGACGTCGGGCCGCTCTTCCAGACCCCCGAAGAGGTGGCGCGGCAGGCGGTGGAGAACGACGTCCACGTCGTCGGCGTGAGCTCGCTCGCCGCCGGCCACCTCACCTTGGTGCCGGCGCTGATCGCCGAGCTCGCGCGGCTGCAGCGCGCCGACATCCTGGTGGTGGTGGGCGGCGTGGTGCCGTCGCCGGACCACCAGCCGCTGCGCGAGCTGGGCGTCGCCGCCATCTTCGGCCCCGGCACGGTGATCCCGCAGGCCGCGGGCGAGCTGCTCGCCCGGCTGGAAGGGTGAACATGGGCGACGTCGAGGCCCTGGAAGCGGGCGTGCGCGCCGGCGACCGCACCGCCGTCGGCCGCGCCCTCACCCTGGTGGAGAGCGCGCTGCCCGAGCACCAGGAGCTCGCCCAGGAGCTGCTGGGTCGCCTCGCCGCCGCCACCGGCGGAGCCCGCCGCATCGGCGTC
>DASYUP010000223.1:0-5815 GCA_036001185.1 Thermoanaerobaculia bacterium | reverse complement strand
GGCAGATCAGCTCGTAGAGCGCCGGCGAGTCGGCGATCAGCCCGACGTTGCTGGCGTCCCCCTTGTCACCCGAGCGGGCATGGGCGACGCGGTAGAGCGGAACCCTCACGCCTCCTCCACGGTCACCTGCACGGCGGGCTCCACCGCCTCGCGAGCGAGCAGCGCCGGCCAGTAGGCGACCACCTCCTGCGGCTTCGGCCGGCCGCCGGCGAAGCCGGTGACGCCTGGCGGGCCGGCGGTCACCAGCGGCGCGAGCTCCATGCCGAAGCGCTCGACCTTGGTGCGGTCGCCGTCGCGCACACCCATCCGCAGCACCACCTCCGGTGGCTCCTCGGGCGGCGGCAGGATCCCCGGCAGGCAGGCCGAGACCCCCACCAGCTCGACCTCGCACTGCTCCGCGGGGAAGGTGACGCCGGCGCGCTCGAGCCGCTTCCACACCAGCTCGGCGCACAAGCGGGCCTTGTCCACCGCCTGCGGCCCCGAGACGGTGAGCTGCCCGGCGGCCTTGTAGCCGCCGAGGTGCGAGGCCGAGACCTTGAGGAACGGCGTCCTCGGTCGCCCGCGGATGCCGGCGACGCGCACCCGGTTCTCCCCCACCTGCGCCAGCCGGATGGTGCTGAAGTCGGCGACGACGTCGGGAGTGATGTAGGCCGTGGGATCGCCCATCTCGTACATCAGCTGCTCGGCCACCGTCTCGACGGTGACCATGCCACCGGTCCCCTCGTGTTTGGTGACCGTGAAGCTGCCGTCGGCATGCGACTCGACGATCGGCGCGCCGACGTCCCACAGGTCGGGCACCTCCCACCAGCGGCTGAAGTTGCCGCCCGTGCACTGAGCGCCGCACTCGATGATGTGGCCGGCGATGGTGCCGGCGGCGAGGAGGTCCCAGTCCTCACGCCCCCAGCCGTGCTCGAAGGCCATCGGCGCCAGCGCCAGGGCGGTGTCGGTGACGCGGCCGCAGAGGACGATCTGCGCCCCCTGCGCGAGGGCCTCGACTACCGGCCAGGCGCCGAGGTAGGCGTTGGCGCTGGTCACCTGCGAAAGACGCGCTCCCAGTGGCTCGCCGCTCTCCATGTTGCGCAGCTCGTGGCCGGCCGCCACCAGCTCGGGCAGCCGCGGCAGCAGGTCGTCCCCCTCGACGACGCCGACGCGAAACCCCGCCACGCCGAGCTCGCGGGCCAGCGCCAAGATCGCCTGCCGGCAGGCGGCCGGGTTGAGCCCGCCGGCGTTGGTGATCACCCGCACGCCCCGGGCGACGAGCTCGGGGAGCACGCGGCGGATGAAAGCGACGAAGTCGGTGGCGTACCCCTTGGAAGGGTCCTTCAGCTTCTGCCGCATCATGATCGACAGGGTCACCTCGGCGAGGTAGTCCATGCCGATGTAGTCGATGGGGCCGCGGCGCAGCAGCTCGACCGGGGCGTCGACGTTGTCGCCCCAGAAGCCCTGGCCGTTGCCGATGCGCACCGTTCTCGTCGCCGTCGCCATCGCGGGATGGCAGGTTAACACGGGGTCCGCGGGCCGCTGCCCGTCGCCGCTCACGACGGCAGGGCGATCCCCATCGCCGCGGCGATGCGCGCGAAGTCCTCGGCGCCGACGGCGAAGAGGCCGCGCCGGAAGTACATCCCCCACGCCGCCTTGTTGGCGATGAAGTCGAGGTCGGGCAGCAGCGGCGCGATGGGCGCCTCGCGGGCCGGCAGGAACTCCACCTTGCGGCGCCACGGATGGAAGGTCGGCGTCATCTCCACTTGGAAGGGCGCCTCGTCGGCGATGCGGCCGAGGGCGGTGAAGACGCGCAGCGGCTCGCCATCCGGGTAGTGGGTGCGCGGCGAGTAGAAGGCGAGCAGGTCGCCGCGGGCGAGCTGGCGCAGGCGCGTCGCCTTGCCATGGTCGGCCTGCGTGAAGCCGCCGGCGACGGCGCGCTGCACGTGGTCGCGGGAGACGGTGTTGAGCCAGTAGCGCATTAGAAGCACTCAGCGATGAGAACTCTGCGTGTCGAATGCGTTCTCGGGGCCGCCGAGAGACCGTGGTGATCGTCTTGCGGAGCCTCGCCGCGGCGAATTCGGGAGATCGGATCTCGCGTCAACCGTCTTGGTCATCCCGTGTGGCCTCGCACCGCCTACTCCGGTGTGTGTCTGATAAGCAATTGGTATACTCTTCGCTGGCCGCGAAGTCTCGCGAGGAAATCATGGCAGCTACGGTGGCTGAGTTGACTGTATCGGAGCTTCGCGACCTCATCTCCGAGGTTGTCGGGGAAAAGCTCGACGAGCTGGTGGGGGATCCGGACGAGGGTCTCGAACTCCGGCCGCAGCTCGTGGAGCAGCTCCGCGAGTCGATGGGGCGCGTGGCGCGCGGCGAACGCGGTATTCCGCTCGAGGAAGCGGTATCGCGCCTGCGACTAGGCTGACGCGGCCTCCGCGCTGCCCTCATCATTTGTACACGTCACGCCGGTGCTTCACGGCGTGCACGACCAGAAACGCCGGTCGGCGTTGATCTCGTAGATCGCGCGCCAGTCCCCTACGCGCAGCTTGAAGAGCCCGGCCAGAGCACCGCGCAGCGGCCGATGCTCCCCGTCCTCGGCGTGGTCTCGCAGCCAACCGAGCTTGTCGGTGATCCGCTCCGCGATCGCCGGATCGAGGCGCTCGAGCTGCCGAGAGGCTTCATCAAGAAGCTCCACCGCCCAACGTGAATCGCTCATCTGGCAACGCCCTCAGGGATCCGCTGGCGTTCCAGTGTCCAGCGACGAAGAGCCGCGATCCTCGGTAGAACCCAGGGGATGTCGACCAGTACCCGGCGCTGGCGAACCGCCGCTCACCAGAGTTCCTCCTCCGGGACTCGACTCCAAACGGCCTCAAAGTCCTCAGTGGAGAGCGGGCGAGGAAAGCGGTATCTGCCGCGGCTGGGTGTCTTCACTACGGCTTGCGTATCCGATATCTACTCCGTACGGAAGTCAGGTCTGCAGCACGCCGGTCTTGAACTCCGGCAGCTCGGGGTTGCAGGCGGCGGCGGCGAGGCTCGCCGCCACCACCTCGCGGGTGCGCGCGGGGTCGATGATACCGTCGACCCACAGGCGGGCCGCCGCGTAGCGCGGGTCCATGGCGCGCTCGTAGCGGCTCTGGATCGTCGCCAGCAGATCGGCCTTCTCCGCTTCCGACACGTCGTCGCGGCGGCCGAGCTGGATCGCCAGCAGGGTCTTGCTCGCCTGCTCGCCGCCCATGACAGCGATCGCCGCCGATGGCCACGCCCAGGCGAAGCGCGGGCCGTAGGCCTTGCCGCACATGGCGTAGTTGCCAGCGCCGAAGGAGTTGCCGACGAACACGGTGACCTTGGGCACCACCGAGTTGGCGACCGCGTTCACCATCTTCGCGCCGTCCTTGATGATGCCGCCGTGCTCGGCGCGGGTGCCCACCATGAAGCCGGCGACGTCCTGCAGGAAGAGCAGGGGCACACCCTTCTGATTGCACAGCTCGACGAAGCGCGCCCCTTTGTCGGCGGAGTCGGAGTAGATGACGCCGCCGATCTGCAGCTCCTTCTCCCCCTTGGTGCCGAGCTTCTTGTGCACGATGGAGCGCTGGTTGGCGACGACGCCCACCGCCCAGCCGTCGATCCAGCCTGTGCCGCAGACCAGCGTCTGCCCGTAGGTGGGCTTGTACTCGTCGAGCTCGCCAGCGTCGAGCAGGCGGGCCAGCAGCTCGCGGGTCTCGTAGGGGCGCGCGCGGTCGACCGGCAGCACGCCGTAGAGCTCCTCGGCGGGGTAGCGCGGCGGCCGCGGCTGGCGACGGGCGAAGGGGGCCGCCGCTGCGCGCCTGAGCTGCAAGAGCTGGCGGCGCAGGGTGTCGAGGCAGGCGCGGTCGTCCGGATGCCGGCGGTCGACGACCCCGGAGACGTCGCACTGCACGACGGCGCCACCGAGCTCCTCGACCTCCACCGTCTCGCCGATCGCCGCCTTCACCAGGTGCGGCCCGGCGAGGAAGATCGAGCCGGTGCCCTCGACGATGTGCACCTCGTCGCTCATGATCGGCAGGTAGGCGCCGCCGGCGACGCACGGGCCCATGATCGCCGCCAGCTGGTAGACGCCGGCCGCCGAGAGACGCGCGTTGTTGTAGAAGATGCGCCCGTAGTGCTCGCGGTCGGGAAAGATCTCGTCCTGCATGGGCAGGAAGACGCCGGCGGAGTCGACCAGGTAAACCGTCGGCAGCCGGTTCTCGAGGGCGATCTCCTGCGCCCGCAGCACCTTCTTGATGCCGAGCGGGAACTTGGCGCCGGCCTTGACAGTGGCGTCGTCGGCGAGGATGAGCGTCGGCCGCCCGTGCACGTCCCCGACGACGCACACCACCCCGGCGCCCGGCGCGCCGCCGTGCTCCTCGTACATCCCCCAGGCCGCCCACAGGCCGATCTCCAGCGGCTGCGTGCCGGGGTCGCAGAGCGCCACCACTCGCTCGCGGGCACTCAGCTTGCCGCGCTGCCGCTGCTTCTCCTGCGCCTCGACGCCGCCGCCGAGCTGCAGTCGCGCCTCCTCGGCCGCCAGCTCGCCCAGGCGGGCGCGCCAGTGCTCGTCGCGGCGGGTGAAGGGGTCGTCGTGGGCGAGGCGGCTGTCGAGAACGGCCACGGTGGAGGCTCCTCGGTCGGCGCGCCGGCGCCGGCTGCTGCGACGGCGCGATTCTATCCGCGCCGCCGGTCGGCCCGCTTACAATCCATCTCGCCATGCGCATCCGCCTGCTTGCCTTCGCCTCGGCCGCCGACGCCGTCGGCGCCGGCGAGCAGGAGCTCGAGCTACCGGCGGGGTGCACGGTGGCGACGCTCAAGGCGACCCTGGCGACGCGCCATACGGCGCTGGCGCCGCTGCTGCCCCGAATGGCAGTGGCGGTCGACGGCGAGGTGGTGGGCGATGAGGCGGTCGTCGCCGACGGAGCGGAGGTGGCGCTGCTGCCGCCGGTGTCGGGTGGCAATGCGCCGCCGCCAGAGCGCGCCGACGTGCGCCTCAGCGAGACGCCGCTCGACGCGGCGGCCGTGGCCGCCGCGGTGGCGGGTCCCGGCCGCGGCGCGCAGGTGCTCTTCGTCGGCACCGTGCGCGACCGCCACGCCGGCCGACCAGTGGCGCGGCTCACCTACACCGCCTACCGCTCGATGGCCGAGCGGCGGCTGCGCCAGCTCGCCGCCGAGCTCGAGCAGAAGCATGGCGCGCGCGTCGCCATCGTCCACCGCCTCGGCACTCTCGCTCCCGGCGAGGCCAGCGTGGTGATCGCCGCCGCCGCGCCGCACCGCGAGGCCGCCTACGCCGCCAGCCGCGAGGCGCTCGAGCGGCTCAAGCGCGAGGTGCCGGTGTGGAAGCGCGAGCACTACGCCGACGGCGCCGTGAGCTGGCGGGAAGAGGAGCCGCTGCTGCTCGCTGGTACGATGCCGATCCCATGAAGCGTGCTCACCGGCCCCTCTCGCTCGCCCTTCTCTTCCTCGTCGTCACCGGCTGCGCGAGCAGCGCGCCGAGCGCCGCGCCGCCGCCGCTCGTTGCGGCGCCAGTGCCGGTGGCGTCGCCGGCGCCGGCCGGCACGCTCCCCGACGACGACCTCTGGGTGTCGAGCTCCGCCGAATACGCCGCCGCCTGCTGGCAGGCCTTCGCGCTCGCCCGCGAGCGCGTCGAGCGGCTCGCCGCCGGTCGCGCTCCCGGCACCTGGGCGGTGGCGATCGACGCCGACGAGACAGTGCTCAGCAACGTCGGTTTCGAGATCGAGCTGGCGGCCATCGGCAAGGACTACGACGAGACGATCTGGAGGCGCTGGGTGGCGCGCGGCGAGGCGACGGCGCTGCCGGGCGCCGCGCC
>DASYUP010000222.1:0-6332 GCA_036001185.1 Thermoanaerobaculia bacterium | reverse complement strand
CGGTTCTGCCAGGGCAGGCCGAGCTCGGTCTCCCACTCGTACTGGTACTGGTCGGTGCCGTAGTCGGCGAAGAAGTTGACCTCGGAGGCGCCCGAGGTGGCCGCCTTGAAGCGGGTCGTCTTGGTGATCACGTAGTTGGTGAGGATGCCGCCGTAGCTCCAGCCGCCGACGCCCAGGCGGACGGGGTCGGCGATTCCCTTGGCGACGGCGGCGTCGACGGCGGCCATGACGTCCTGGAAGTCGAGGTTGCCCCAGTCGGCCCAGATGGCGCGCGAGAAGGCGCGGCCATAGCCCGAGGAGCCGCGCGGATTGGCGCCGACGACGGCGTAGCCGTGGGCGGCGAGGAGCTGCCACTCGAGGTGCCAGCCGCTGTCGAACTGCGACACCGGGCCGCCGTGGAGGCGCAGGATGGTGGGCAGGCGGCTAGCGGGCGCCGTCGCGCTACCCGAGCCGCCCGGCCCCACGTCGGGCGGGTAGGTGAGGAAGGCATCGATGGGCGTGCCGTCGGCGCTCTTCACCTGGAAGCGCTCCTGGCGACCCAAGCGCAGCCCGGCGAGCAGCTCGTCGTTGGCGTGCGTGAGGCGACGCTCGATGGCGCCTGCCCCAATGGAGGCGGCGAAGAGCTCGTTCGGCCGCTCGGCGGTGGAGGCGAGGATCACCACCTCGCCGCCGGGGCCCAGGTCGTAGGCGCCGACCGCGCGCTCGCCGCCGACCACGCGCTCGACGGCAGCGACAGACGGCGCGCCGCCCAACGAGAGCCGCGCCAGGTGCTGGTTGCCACCCTCCTCGAGGAGGAACCAGACGAAGCGGCCGTCCCGTGAGAAGCGCGGCCGCAGCACGTTGCGGTCGAGCGTCGAGGTAAGGTCGCGGGTGGTGCCGTCGGCGACGGCGACGAGGCCCACGTGGCTGGGGGCGTACCACATGTCGGCGACATCGCCGCCGGCGACGTAGGCGATCCACTTGCCGTCGGGGCTCCAGGACGGGGCAGTGTCGCCGCCGGCGTTGGTGGTGAGCAGGCGGGGCGCCTCGCGGGGCCCGCCCGCTCCGGCCGCGGCGTCTGCCCGCGCCAGGAAGATGTCGGTGTTCTGGTTGGCGTCGGGATCCTCGGTGCGGTTGGAGCTGAAGGCGATCCAGCGGCCGTCGGGCGACCACGCCGGCTCGGCGTCGTCGTAGCGGCCGGAGGTGAGCTGCGTCGCCTTCTTGCTCGCCACGTCGAAGACGTAGAGGTGCTGCCTCACCTCGCGCAGGAAGCCATCCTCGTCGCGCAGGAACTGCCGCCGGTCGATGACGATCGGCTTGGGGTGCTTGGGCTTCTCCTGCTTGGCTTTGGTCTCGTCGCTCGCCGCTTCGGGGTCGTCGGGGTCGACGTCGGCGACGATCAGCGCCAGGCGCCGCGAGTCGGGCGACCATTCGAGCGCCGAGACGTCGGCCTTGAAAGCGGTGAGCTTCTGCGCCTCGCCGCCACGGCGGTCGAGGAGGAAGACCTGCGTCTGCTTGCTCTCGCGGCCGGAGAGAAACGCCAGCCAGCGCCCGTCCGGCGAGAAGCGCGGGGCGCTCTCCGACTTGGGGCTGCTGGTGAGGCGCACCGCCTCGCCCCCGGCCGAGGGAGCCCCGAACGGGACCATCCAGAGGTCGGCGTCGGCGCGGTCCTCCTGACGGTCCTGGCTGGTGACCTTGTAGGCCACCCAGCGCCCGTCCGGTGACAGGTGGGGGTCGTCGACGTCGCGGAAGGCCCAGACGTCGTCGGGTCGCAGGGGTCGGGTCTCGGCCCGCAGGGAGGACGGCAGGAGGGCGAGCAGCGCCGCCGCGAGAGGGACGAATCGAGCGCGCGTCATGACTGGCATCATGGGTAGGATTCTAGAGGTGACGCACATCGTCGACTTCCGCAAGCTCGAACCGCTGGTGTGGACGCGGGTTCCGGCGGCGCCCTGAGGGCCACCTCGCGGGTCGCCGGCTACTGCACGTAGCGGCTACTGTACGTACCCGAGGGCGCGCAGCCGCTCGAGCTCCTCGGGGGCGAGCCTCGCGGTGGCCGCCTCCGCCGGGTGTCGCGCCGCCAGCGCCTTGGCGTGCCAGTCCGCCAGCTCCTGCGCCAGGCGGGCGACCACTTCCGGGTGCTCGGCGGCCATGTCGCGCTGATCGTAGGGGTCCCAGCGCGTGGCATAGAGCTCGAACTCGGGCCCGCCGCGCGGGCGTACCGTGTTGTGCACCAGCTTCCAGTCGCCGTCGACGACGGTGAAGGTCTCGGTGTCGAGCGGCGGCGGCGCCCCCACCGGCTCGAAGGTGCGGTTCTTCTCGGTGAAGGCGGGGCGGTTGCGCCAGGGCTTCGCGCGCGCATCCCCGAGCAGGGCGCGGAGGCTGCGCCCCTGCGCCTCGCGCGGCACCGGCAGGCCGGCGAGGTCGAGGATGGTCGGCATGACGTCGATGATCTCCACCGTCTCGCCGACCACCTTCCCGGCCGGCACGACACCGGGCCGCCAGAGCAGCAGCGGCACGTTGGCCAGCTCGCCGTAGGTGGACTGGCCGTGGAAGGTGCGGCCGTGCTCCAGGAACTCCTCGCCATGGTCGCCGACGAAGACGATCAGCGTCTTGCGCTCGAGGCCGAGCTCGCGCAGGCGCTCGACGAGACGGCCGAGCTCGGCATCCATGCCGCGGATCGAGCCGTCGTACCAGCCGCGGTCGTAGGTGACGTAGCGCTCGGGGTCGAAGCCGGCGGCCTGGAGCTCGACCCGCGTCGGCATGCCGAAGGCCTTGAGCAGCGGCTCGGCGATCCTCTTGCGCACGTCGCGGTTCTGCTTCTCGTGCTCCTCCCTGCCGGCGGGGTCGTTCCACAACGCGTCGTACGGCGGCGCCGGCCGGTAGGGGTCGTGGGCGTCGCTGATGTGGAGGAAGGCGAAGAAGGGCACCTCGCGGTGGCGCTCCAGCCAGGGCAGCAGCCGGTCGACGTAGATGCGCGCCGTCTTCGACGACTCGCGGTCGGGGAGCGACATGTCCTCGTGCAGCTCCTCGAATCCCTGGTGCAGGTTGGTGAACTGGCCGGTGAAGAGGATCGACGACATGGAAACGGTGGCGAAGCCGCCGGCACGGAAGACCTCGGCGAGGGTGGTGAACGAGGCCGGCAGGCGGTGGGTGAAGTCGGTGACGCCGTGGGTGGTGGGGTAGAGCGAGGCGAGCAGCGAGGGCGTCGCCACCTTGGTCCAGGTGGCCTGCGAGACGCAGTGGTCGAAGCGCGTTCCCTGGCGCGCCAGCAGCGCCAGGTTGGGGCTGGTGGGACGGCGGTAGCCGTAAGCGCTCAGGTGGTCGCGGCGCAGGGTGTCGGCCCAGACGAGGATGACGCCCTGCGGCGGCTCGGTGCGGCCCGTCGTCTCGGCGGACGCCGCCGCGGCGGCCGGCACCCGCACGCGCACCACCGGCGAGCCCCAGAAGCCCAGCGCACCGCGCGCCTCGGCGGCAAGCGCCAGCTCGAGGGTGACGCGCTCGCCGGCGTAGCTCGCGAGATCGATTGCCAGCGGCTCCCAGCGGTGGGGCGTGGTGACGGTGCGGGAGAGCAGCGTTGTCGGCGGTGAGACGTCGCGGCGGCGCGGGACGACGCGCACGTCGAATTGCACCGGCGCGTCCTCGACGGTGCCGACGCCGAGATCGAGCAGGGCGCGTGGCGGCACGGCGAGCTCGAAGCGCAGGACCTCGGGCGCGCGCGCCACCAGGGTCTCGCGGTAGACCTGCGACAGCCCCTGCCAGCCGACCCCTGAGGGGATGCCGGCGAGGTGCTCGCGGCGGGTGACGATGCGCACCGACTCGATGGTGAACTCGGCGCCGACGACGTCCGTCGGGCGCAGGAAGAGGTGACGGAAGTCGCTCGCCGACACCGGTCGCGGCGGGCGCAGGGTCAGCGTCTGCGTCGTGCCGTCGGCCGGCAGCGGAGCGGTGGTGTCCCAGGGAAAGTCCTTGGCGTACGCCAGCACCTCGGCGAGGTCGACGGTCTCGCGGCCGCGAGCGTCGACGCCGGCAGTCTTGCCAGCGGAGACCCGCAGTCTCACCTCCACGGCGTGGATGGTGTCGTGGTTGCCCACCGCGCCCGGCCACTCGACGTGCAGCAGCGGGAAGGCGGTGGTGGCCCGGCCGACGAGGCGACCGTCGCGTATCCGCAGGTTGCCCACGCCCGGACCGGCCTCCCAGCCGCGGGTGGCGATGTGCTTGTCGGGCGCCGGCAGCGGCGCCGCGCCGTCGAAGCGCCACTCGGTGCGCGGTGGTGGCGGCGTGGCGACGCGGGCCTGCACGCTGGTGGGCCGGTAGAGGTCGACGAGCCGGATGGCGGTGGACGCCGGCGCGGGCGCCCGCCGGCAGGCCGCCAGCGAGGCGAGCGCGATCCAGATGAGCACACGACCACAGCGCGGGATTGCCCGCATCGGCAAGACCTCCGGTAGCGTCGGAGGAGGCAGTCTACAGCCTACGGAGGAGGCGCAGCGCCGGACGGGCGGGGTCGCGCCCCCGTGGCGACCTTTTCCGGCGTAGGGGCCGGGCCAGTCCCCGCCCGTGCTGCCCTGTCTCGCGCTGCTTCGCTGTCGCTATGGCGCCACCCCGCCCCACCGCCCGGTGCCGCCGCTCTCGAAGCCGTCGCCGAACAGCAGCTCGATGGCGCCGATGTCGGGGGCCGTGCCCACCCAGCCGTCGTCGATGCCCGGCATGGGCCGGCCGCGGTCGAGCAACGGGCTGGTCGGCTGCGGCCGGAACACCCCGCTGCCGGGGGCGACGAGCAGCGGCGCGGCGGCGATGCCGTTGCCCTCCAGGCCGGTGGCGGCGCGGAAGGCGGCCGGGGTCGTGTACGAGGTGCCCATCCACTTCACGTAGCGGCTGGCGTCGGTGGTGAAGAGGTCGTTCCAGTCCCAGTTGAGCAGCACCGGGTTCACCTTGTAGAGCGCGTATTGGGTGCCGGCGATGAGGTTGTTGCCTGCGGTGATGTAGGTGCTGACGCCGTTGTTGAGCAGCGCCATGGCGTCGGTCGCCGGCGCATTGGTGAGCAGGGTGTTGTGGTAGAGGAACAGCGGCCCGATGGGCTGCGGGAAGTCGCTGTTGATCTTCAAGGCGCTGGCGGTGAAGCCGTCCTGCTGGCTGGTGCGGGTGTTGCCGAAGTTGTAGGCGACGTTGCGCACGATCCACAGCGGGCCGATCTCGGCCGGCGCCACCGCGAAGGCCATGTGCACGTCGGTCACCGTGTTGCCCCAGATGCGCACGTTGGCGCAGTACCCCTCGGGCTCGAGGCCGTCGTCGGTGTGCTGGCGGAAGTCGTTGTCGTAGATGTCGGTCTCGACGGTGACGTCGCCGGAGAGTGGGGCGTCGCTGCCGCAGGGGCCGATGCCGTTGAAGGTGCCACGAAAGCGGTTGCGGCGGATGACGTTGCCGCGCCCCACCTCGTTGGTCATCACGACGCCGTTGTTCTCGGCGCTCGAGCCCTTGGTCGAGTCCCAGGGCCAGCCGAAGATGGCGGTGTCGGTGAGGTCGTTGTCCTCCACCAGGTTGCGGCTGCCCCCCTTGATCCACACCCCGGCCACCTCGACGTCGTGGATGCGCGAGCCACGCACCGCGCAGTCGTCGGCGTAGCGCAGGTAGACCCCCTTGCCGTAGAGGTCGGCGCCGTAGTGGCGGATCTCGAGGTTCTCGACGCGGATGAACGACTTCTGGTCGATGAGGAAGCCGTCCTCGAGACGAGCCACGTGCATCTGGCGGGCGGCGGGCGAGCCGCCGGCGGCGAGCTTGACGTAGAGACGCATACCGGTGCCGTCGAACCAGAAGCCGCCGGGAGGCGTGTTGACGGCGAGGTTGGTGAGATCGGGGAGCGTGTCGTGGCTGTAGAGGCGCCCGAGGTCGGTGACGACGTGGTTGGTGGCGAAGGTGACCGCGGTCCAGTAGACGCCGCTGCCGGCGGCGGTCCAGGCGACGCCGCCATCGATGGCGGCGTCGGCACCGTCGAGGATGACCCCCGGGGCGCTGCCACGGAAGACGATCGGCTGCGCCGCGTTGCCGGAGGTGGGTACGTCGACGCTCTCGCGATAGACACCGGGGGCGATCGAGATCAGGGTGCCGGCGGCGGCCAGGTTGGCGGCCCGCTGGATGGTGCGCAGGGGCGAGCCGGGGCTGGTGCCCGGGTTGCTGGGAGCGTCGCTGCCGGAGGGGGAGACGTAGAGGGTCAGCGTCGGCTCGGGGAGGGTGCCGCTGCGGGTGCTGAAGGTGGTCGTCAGCTGCGCGCCGCCGCTGACGCCGTCCGGGTCGCTGACGGTGACGCGCACGTCGTAGCTGGTGCCCGGGGCGAGCCAGAAGAGGCTGCTGGCGAAGGT
>DASYUP010000221.1:0-4842 GCA_036001185.1 Thermoanaerobaculia bacterium | reverse complement strand
GAAGGGGGCGCGTGCCTGCCAGTCGACGACGGCGAACGGCGGCCGGTGGCCTGCCACGGCGCGGGTGACGGCGCGGCGGCCGGCCAGGAGCGGCACGCCGTCGCGCAGGATGACCAGCAGGTCGGAGACGGCGGCAGTCTGCAGCAGCCGCTGCGCGGTGGCGAGGTGCACCTTGGCGAAGCGGGTGTCGAGGTCCTGCACGCCGGTGGTGAAGACCCCGGCGACCGCCACGTCGAGTGCGTTGAGCGTGCCGTCAGGAGTGAGGGCGAGCAGCGTGACGACGTCGCCGGGCCGGACGCCGAGGGTGGCGGCAAGACCGCGCGCGAGCAGCACCACGTCCTCGCCGGCGGGCGGCGCCGCGGCCGGCAGGCCGCGGCCGGCGCGCAGCTTGGTGGTGAAGCCCATGGCGCGTTCGCGGTCGGGCTCGACGCCGACGCCGACGAATGAGGCGCTCTTCCCCGACGCCGTCGAGGCCATGCCCATGAGGTGGACGTTGGCGCCTGCCGCCGCCACTTCCGGCAGCGAGGTCAGCCGCCGCCGAAGGGCCTGCCAGTCGGCCAGTGCGCCGCTCACCGGCCGGTCGAGGTGGCCGCCGCCGGCGGCGTCGGCGGCCGCCACCTCGAGGTGGCCGAGGCCGCCGTGGATGAGCGCCGTCTCGAGACCGCGGAAGGAGAAGACGATGAAGCCGCTGGTGAGCAGCATCGCCACCGTGCCGGTGGCCACCACCAGCAGCGAGATGGCGGTGCGCCGCCGGTTGCGCGCCAGGTTCCGCAGGGCCATCTGGATCCACCTCATCCTGCGGCCCGCCTCATCGACGTGTGTGCCTCACGGCGCGGCCTCCGCCGGCCCGCGCTCGTCGCCTATCACCAGACCGTCGCGCAGCCGCACGCGCCGCGGCATGCGGGCGAGGATCGCCGGGTCGTGGGTGGCGATCACCAGGGTGGCGCCGCTGCGGCGATTGTGCTCGAGCAACAGCTCGAGCACCTGCTGGCCAGTGACCGAGTCGAGGTTGCCGGTGGGCTCGTCGGCGAGCAGGGCGAGCGGCTCGTGCACCAGCGCCCGCGCCACCGCCACGCGCTGCCGCTCGCCGCCCGAGAGCTGGTCGGGGCGATGGCGGCTGCGCTCGGCGAGGCCGACGGCGGCGAGCGCCGCGGTGGTGCGCCGCCGCCGCTCGGCCGCCGGCGTGCCAGCGATCCACAGCGGGTACTCGACGTTCTCGTAGGCCGACAGCACCGGCACCAGATTGAAGGTCTGGAAGACGAAGCCGAGGTGGCGGCGGCGCAGCAAGGTGCGCTCGCCTTCCGACAGCGCGCCGAGATCGCGGCCGGCGAGCGCCACGGTCCCCTCGTCGGGCACGTCGAGGCCGCCGAGCAGGTTGAGCAGAGTGGTCTTGCCGCTCCCCGAGGGGCCGGCAAGAGCGAGCACCTCGCCGCGCTCCACTTCGAGGTCGACGCCACGCAGCGCTGGCACCGGCACGCGGCCGAGGCGGTAGCGCTTGGTGAGCCCGCGGGCGGCGAAGAGCGTCGTCGAGGGGGAGGGAAGGGCCGCGATCATGCGGGTGCTGGCGGCCGCAGCTTAGCAGCAGACCCACCAGCGGCAGGGTGAAAAACGGGAGGCGGCACCGGCCAGCGCCGCCTCCTGAGAGCGAGCCGACTCAGTCGACCGGGCCGACTCAGTCGTCGCCCTGATCGTCGTCGTTCTCGTCGACCTCGACCTTGATCGTCTGCGCGAGGATCGAGCCGTCGGTCTGGCGTGTGCCGCGCCCCTCGACGCGGGGGTGCTTGCCGCCGGCGAGCGTCGCCGCCACCGCGCCGAGCGACCGCAGGTCGCCGCGGGCGCTGAACTGCGTCTGGCCGTCGACCACCACCCGCACGCCGCCCGCCAGCGTGATGGTCCCGCCGCTCACCGCCTGCACCGCGCCTTCGAACTCGGCGCCACGGGCCGGCCGCTGGCGATGGTCGCCCGGCTGGTCGTGGTTGCCCTGACCACGCCCGCGGCGGTTGCGGCCATGGTCATCGGGGCCGGTGGTGCCGCCACCGTTGCTGTTGCCGTTGCCGCCACCGTGATGTCCGTTATCGTCGGTGGTGCCGTCGTCGTTGCCGCCGCCGCGGCTGGCATCGCCGACCGCCGTGATGGCCTTGGGCGAGTCGAGGGCCAGCGAGGGTTCGGTGGGGCTGCTGGCTCCTCGCGAGCAGCCGACGAGGAGGGTGGAGGCAAGCGGCAGCGCCGCCAGGAGCACGAGAGCGCGATGACTTGTCATGGGTTCTCCTTTCGGGGCGGCGCACGCCGCAGCAGGCGCCGGGTTCTCTCTCCAAACCCTTGAGACAGTCGAGAGGGCCGGCGGGAACAGCGGCGTTGGCGGTGCTGGCGCTGGCGGCCGCGCCGCTGCTGGCGCAGACCTTCGACCAGGCCGTGGCGTTGCACACCGCCGGACGTTGGCGCGAGGCGCTGGCGGCCTACCGCGCGGTCGCCGCTGCGGCGGCACCCGCCGAGCGCGCGGCGGCGCTGAGCAACGCCTGCCTGCTGGAGACCGACCTCGGCGATCCGGGCGCCGCCCTCGCCGATTGTGAGGAGGCGTTGGATCTGCGGCGGCGGCTGGCCGACGAGGCGGGAGTCGCCGAGACGGCCACCAACCTCGGCCTCGCCTTGCAGGCGCTCGGCCGGCCGCAGGAGGCGGAGGCGCGCTTCCGCGAAGCGCTGGCGATCGACCGCGGCCGCGGCGACGGCGAGTCGGTGGTGATCGACCTCGGCAACCTGGGCGGCCTGGCGCTGGCTGCCGGCCGCTACTGGGAGGCGATGCGCCTCTATCGGCAGGGCGCCGACCTCGCCGCTCGGGCGGCGAATCAAACCTGGTCGGCGGACCAGCTGCAGGCGATGCTCCTCGACGAGGGTGTGGTGCTCGAGAAGGTGGGCGCCTACCACCAGGCGGTACGGCTCTACCAACGGCTGCTCGCCGGCGCGGGGGGCGACGAACGACGGCGGGCTGCTCTGCTGGTCAACGCCGGCGTCATCTACCGCAACCTCGACGACGGTGTCTCGGCGCTCGCCGCCTTCGATCGGGCGAGCGCCGTCTTTCGGCGGCTCGGCGACCTCTCGAGCCTCTCCAACGTAGAGCTCAACCGCGGCCTGGCGCTGCACCTCAACCTCGCCCGGCCGCGCGCCGCCGAGGTCGCCTACCGCCATGCCCTCGCCTTCGCCGAGCGCAGCGGCGATCGCACCGAGGAGGTGCAGGACCTCTTCTACCTCGGGCGCCTGCTGCTCGCCGGCGGCCGGCTCGCCGAGGCCGAGACGCTGTTCCGGCGCTGCCTGGCGGTGGCGGAACAGAGCGGGTCGGCGGAGGGGCGCTGGTCGGCCCGCGACGGGCTCGGCCGCATCGCCGCCGCCCGCGGCGACCTCGCCGCCGCTTTGCGGCTGCTCGAGGGAGCCCTCGCCGACATCGAGACGGTGCGCGCCGGGCTGCGCCAGGCGACGTGGCGGGCCGGCTACTTCGGCGACAAGCGCGCCGTCTACCAGGCGACGGTGGAGGTGCTGGCCGGCCTCGAGCGGCGCCAGCCGGGGCGCGGCTACGCCGCGCGCGCCTTCGGCGTCGTGCAGCGCGCCATGGCGCGCGACCTGCTCGACGCGCTCGGCGGCGCCGGCAGCGCCGGGCTGCCGCGCAGCGCGGGGGAGCTGCTGCCGCGGCTCGGCGCCGACACGCTGCTCGAGTATTTCGTCGGCGAGCGACGGCTGTTCGCCTGGCTGCTACGCGGTGGCGGCGGCGTGACCCTCTTCGACCTCGGGCCGCCGGCGCCGGTCGGCGCCGCCGTGGTTCGCGCGCACCATGCCCTCGCCACCGGCGGCGCGCCAGCGCGGCGCGATCTCGACGCTCTCTCGGCGACGCTGCTGCCGCCCCAGCTTCTGCCGCCGCCGGGTGGCGCGCAGCTGCGCATCGCCGCCGACGGGCTGCTGCGCTACCTGCCCTTCGAGCTGCTGCAGCGGCGGGGCGCGCGGCTGCCGCTGGTCGAGGAGGCGACGCTGTCGTACCTGCCCAGCGGCTCGGCGCTGCTCGGTCTGGCGGCGGTTCCGGCGGGACCGGCGCTGGCGGGGCTGGCGGTGCCGCGGGCGCCGGGCGCGCGACCGCTGCCGGCGGCCGAGCGCGAGCTGCGCGCGGTGGCGGCGCTACTCGGCGGCCGCAGCCTGCTCTACACCGGCTCCGCCGCCACCGAGGGGGCCTTTCGCGACGCCATGCGCCGGCACCCGCGCGTGCTCCACCTGGCGGCGCACGCGGTGGTCGAGGAGCCGCCCGGCGAGGGGGCAGCCATCCATCTCCTTCCCAGCGGCGACGACGATGGGCTGCTGACGCCGCCGGAGATCGCCGCCACTGCTGGCGGAGCCGGGCTCGCCGTGCTGGCCGCCTGCCGCACCGCCCTGCCGGCGGGTGCCGACGACGGTCGCGCCCTCGGCTCGCTCACCGGCTCGTTCCTCGCCGCCCACTCGCGGGCGGTGGTGGCCACCCTGTGGGACGTCGATGACGCCGCCACCGGCGCGTTCATGGAGCAGCTCTACGCCCGGCTGGGTCGCGGAGTGCCGGCGGCGGAGGCGCTGCGGCAGGTCAAGCAGCGGCTGCGCGCCGACCGGCGGTGGGACCGGCCGGCGCTCTGGTCGGCCTACGTGCTGGTGGGCGACGGCGGGCCGGTGGCGCCAGCGAGAGGGAGCGATCGTCTCGCCGGCTGGGCGCTGGTGGTGGCGCTGGCGCTGCTCGGCGGAGCGCTGGCCTTCGGGGCTCGCCGCGGCGGCGGAGGCTCCTCGAGGGACGCGCAGCATTCCTAGCCTGCCTGTCCCTGCGGGAGCACGCGCTCGCCG
>DASYUP010000220.1:0-10509 GCA_036001185.1 Thermoanaerobaculia bacterium | reverse complement strand
GCCGAGGGCGAAGGCGAGCCGCTCGCGCAGGGCGGCGTCGCCGAGCAGCGACTGCTCGACCGTGTAGGGCTCGAAGATCTGGCGGTCGACCAGCAGCAGGAGGAGGGCCCGTTCCTCGAGGTGGGTGAGCCCGGCCGGATTGGCGGCCGGCCGCGGCGGCGGCCCGGCGGAGGGGGCCTGCGGCCGCCGCGTACCGGCACAGGCGCCGGCGCCGAGGGCTGCACCGGCGAGCGCGAGGAGGGCGAGACTGGCCGCCAGCGTGCCGACTACCCCTGACGCGAGACCGCTCGCCGCCGCCGCTCTGCTGGGCATGAGCGGTGACGATACGCCCACATGGGTGGGGCGCCAAGCGATGGGGTGGCCACCGCCGCGGGGTGGGCCGCTACAATCCGCAGGCGATGACCGCGCCGAGCGATTCGCTGGTGGAGTTCACCGACCTGCTGCGCGGCTTCGGGCGGGTGCCCGTGCTGGCGGGCGTCAGCGGCCAGGCCCGCACTGGTCAGGTGCTGCTGGTGACCGGCAGCAACGGCTCCGGCAAGAGCACCCTGCTGCGTTGCCTGGCTGGCCTGCTGCGGCCGCAGGCGGGCACCATCCGGCTCCGCGAGGACGGCCGCGAGCTCGACGCCGTCGAGCGGCGGCGGCGCGTCGGCTACGTCGCCCCCGACCTCGCCTTCTACGAGCCGCTCACCGCCGAGGAGAACCTGACCTTCTTCTGCCGCCTGCGCGGCGTCCCGGCGCGGCGCGCGGTGGAGCTGCTGGCCACCCTCGGGGTGCCGGCCCGCCGCGCCGCCGGGGCGCTTTCCTCCGGCATGCGCCAGCGGCTGCGGTGGGCCTGGGCGCTGCTGCACCAGCCGCGGCTGCTGCTGCTCGACGAGCCCTTCCAGAACCTCGACGAAGCCGGGGAAGCGGCGGTGCGCACCCTCCTCGACTCGCACCTCGAGGACGGGCTGGCGGTGATCGCCACCCCCAGCCCGCTCCTCGTGCCGCGGCTCGCCGCCACCCTCGACCTTTCGCGCCACCACGCGGCGAGCGACCGTCCCACCGCCGGCCGCGCGGGGACGGCGTGAGCGCCCCCGGCAGCCTGCCGCTGCCGGCGCCGCGCGCCGCCGCGATGGCCGGCGGTGAGGTCGGCACCCCTGTCCGGCGGTGGCTCGGCGAAGCCACGGCAGTCTTCGTCAAGGACTGGCGCACCGAGCTGCGCACTCGCCACGCCCTGCACACGCTGCTGCTCTTCGCGGTGACGACGCTGATCACCGTCAGCATGGCGCTCGGGCCCCTCGGCGTCTCCTCCGGCGAACGGCTAGCGGTGCTGCCGGCGCTGCTGTGGATCATCCTGCTCTTCGCCGCCGCCGCCGGGCTGCCCCGCGGCTTCGTGCAGGAGGAGGAGACCCACACCGCCACCGCGTTGCGCCTCGCCGCCACACCCTCGGCGCTGTTCTGCGGCAAGACGCTCTACAGCGCCAGCCTGTTGCTGGCTCTCGAGGCCCTGCTGGTGCCGCTCTACGTCGCGGTCATGCAGCTGCCGGTGGTGTCGCTGGGGCTGCTGTTCGCCGCCCTCGCCGCCGGCGGTCTCGGCCTCGCCATTGGCAGCACGCTGCTGGCAGCGATCGTCGCCCAGGCGCAGGGGCGCGGGGCGCTCTTCCCCATCCTCGCCTTTCCCGTGCTGCTGCCGCTGCTGCTGCTCGCCGTCGAGCTCACGCGCGGCGCGGTCGCCGGCTCGGTGGGCGAGGGAGTGCTCGCCAACCTCCTTCTATATGATGGAGCGCTGGCCGTGTCGGGCCTGATGCTCTTTCCGATCGTATGGAACCCCTAGCGCTGTGCAACGGGTAGCTCGATCGCTGTGCAACTGGTAACTAAACGGTACCGTAGCCCATGAGACACTTCTGGCACTGGCTGCTCTGGTTGTGGATCGCGCTGGCCATCGCCGGTGCCTTCCTCTACGCGCCATTGGCCAAGGACTTCATCGGCCAGTCCAGCCGCATCCTGTTTTTCCACGTGCCGATGGCGTGGGGCTCTTTCGTCGCCTTCATGACCGCCGGAGTGTGGAGCTTGCTCTATCTCGGCAAGCGGCAGCTCGATCACGACCGCGCCGCGCAGGCGGCGGTCGAGGTCGGCCTGCTCTTCTGCGTCCTCGCCACGGTCACCGGCGCCATGTGGGCGCGAGTGATGTGGGGAGCATGGTGGAACTGGGATCCGCGGCAGACCTCGATCGCCTTCGTGCTCGTCTTCTACGCCGCCTACCTGGTGCTGCGCGGCGCCATCGAGGATCCCGACCTGCGGGCCCGGCTGGCTGCCGCCTACGCCGTGTTCGGGCTGGTGGTCGCTCCCTTCCTCTTCTTCGTCCTGCCGCGCATGGCCACCTTCACCCTGCACCCTGACGCGGTGGTCAATACTCGCGGCAAGGTCGACGTCGACGCGCGCATGTTGCAGGTGCTGCTGGTGAGCGCGCTCGGCTTCAACGTCTTCTTCTTCTGGCTTCACCGGCTACGCTGGCGGCTGCTGCGCCTCGAGGCGCGGCGCGCCGCGGAGGGGCTAACCATGATGACGGAAGCTCAGCCATGATTTCGGGCGGCATCGTCTGGGTGCTGGCGGTGAACCTGGTCATCTGGACCGGGCTGTTCCTCTACCTGCTGCGCCTCGAATCTCAGGTCCGCCAGCTGGAGAATGAGTCATGAAGCGACGCGCGCTCTACGTGGCGGGAGCAGCGCTGCTGCTCGCCTTCGCCGGCTTCGCCTTCACCTCCTTCCAGGAAACCCTCACCCCCTACGTCAGCTTCGACCAGGCCCGCTCGCTCGACCACAACCTGCAGGTGGCGGGCGGCCTGGTGAAGAAGAGCAGCAGCTACGGCGACGGCGCGCTGTCGTTCACGCTGCGTGAGCCCGCGACCGGCAGGACGCTGCGCGTGCGCTACCGCGGCGTCAAACCGGCCAACTTCGAAGAGGCCATTTCGGTGGTGGCGATCGGCCGCTACCAGAAGGGCGAGGCCGTGCTCGAGGCCGACAAGCTGCTGGTCAAATGCCCGAGCAAGTACCAGGGCGTCTCGGAAGCCGAAATGCGCAAGTACAGCTGAGCCCGGAGCGTCCACCATGGATTTCCTCGCCAAGGTCTACCTGCCCGGCGTTCTCGCCCTCGGCGGCGCCATGCTCTTCGCCCTCGTTTCGCTGGCGGCCTACGTCAAGCTGCTCGGGCGAGAGGACGACGACGACACGCGGCGCTTCGCGCGCCGTGCCTACGCCTTCTTCACCCTCGCCGTGCTGATGGGCGCCGGCGTGCTCATCGTGCTGCTGCTGCGCAGCGACTTCCGCCTCGAATACGTCTCGCAGTACTCGGGGGCCGAGCTGCCCTGGTTCTACCGGTTCTCTTCCTTCTGGGCGGGACAGAAGGGAAGCTTCCTCATCTGGCTGGTGGCGGGCTCCCTGCTGGGACTGCCGCTGCGCAAGGCGGCGGGCCGCGAAGAGGCGCCGGTGATGGGCGTCTACCTGCTCACCCTGCTGGGGCTGCTCTTCATCCTCGTGCGCGAGACCCCGTTCGTCATGCTCGCCCAGACGCCGGCCGACGGCTCGGGGCTCAACCCGCTGCTGCAGGACCCGTGGATGGTGATCCATCCACCGATCATGTTCACCGGCTTCGCCGCCGCCGCCATTCCCTTCTCGTTCGCCGTGGCGGCCCTCTTCCGGCGGCGCTACGACCGCTGGGCCCACCTCGCGTTCCCCTGGGCGCTGGGCGGCTTCCTCGTCCTCGGCACCGCCATCCTGCTGGGCGGCTACTGGGCCTACAAGACCCTCGGCTGGGGCGGCTACTGGGGCTGGGACCCGGTGGAGAACGCCTCCCTCGTCCCCTGGCTGCTCGGCACCGTGCTCATCCATGGCCTGCACATGGAGCGGCGCAAGGGACGCTACCGGCGCGCCAACCTGGTCTTTGCCTGCCTGCTCTACTTCTCGGTGCTCTACGGCACCTTCCTCACCCGCTCCGGGGTGCTCGCCGACTTCTCGGTGCACAGCTTCGTCGACCTCGGCATCTCGGGCTGGCTGATCGGCCTGATGGCGTTCTTCATGATCGGCGGCACCTACCTGCTGGTCACCCGTCTCCGCACGGTCCCCAGCGAGCCCAGCGAGGATCCCATCCTCTCGCGCGGCAGCTTCATGGTGCTCGCCACCGTGGTCGTCGGCATCTCGGCGCTGGTCATCGCCGTCGGCACCTCATCGCCGCTGATCACTCGCGGGCTCAGCCACGTCCTCACCACCCCCGAGCAGCTGACGCCGCAGAGCTCGGCGGTGGTGCGGTGGCTCTCCAAGTTCGCGACGCCGGGCCAGGTGCCGCCGAGCTGGTACAACATGGTGCACCTGCCGATCGCCCTGCTCATCGCCTTGCTCCTGGCGCTGGTGCCCCTGCTCTCCTGGCGCACCGTACCGGCTCGTGAGGTGATGAAGAAGCTCGGCGTCGGCGCCGCGGTCGCGGTGGCCCTGGGGGCGGTGGCGCTCGCCGCCGGCGTGCGCAATCCGCTCCATCTGCTGTTCATCCTGCTCGCCGCCCTGGCGCTCACCACGAACCTGCAGAAGACGGTCCAAAGGCTGCAGTCCGGCGGCCTGCGCTCCGCCGGCGGCTACCTCGCTCACGTCGGCGTCGGGGTCATCCTCATCGGCATCCTCGCCTCCTCGGCCTACGACGAGAGCACCAAGGTGACCCTCGAGCAGGGAGTGCCGCGCAAGGTGGAGGGGATGACCCTGACGTTCCACCGCTTCCTGCCACGGCACGGTGACGAGAAGGAGCGTTTTGAGGTGGCGGTGGTGCGCGCCGACGGCAGCCACTATCTCTCCTATCCGCAGCTCTTCCTCAACGACCGCACACAGCAGGTCATGGCGCACCCGCACATCACCCACCTGATGCTGCAGGACCTCTACATCTCACCCGTGGAGTTCGATCCCGGCGAGCCGCGCGGCGGCCGGCGGCTGCATCTGCGCAAGGGTGAGGAGGCCACCGTGGGAAGCGCGCGCGTGCGCTTCCTGGGTTTCGACCTCAACGCCGAGGGCAACGCGCTGCAGGCGATGCGCGAAGGCGGCATCGTCACGGTGGGAGCGACGCTGGAAGTGGTGCGCAACGGCCAGGCCGAGAAGGTGGAGCCGATCTATCGCTTCACCCCCGACGGCGCCGTCGACATCCAGCCCTCCCCGCTGCCGGGCGGCGGCGAGGTGGTGCTCGCCGGCATCGACGCCAGCGCGGGCGCCGTACAGCTCGAGGTGCGCGGCCTCGCGCCGAGCATCGGCCCGCGCCCCAAGCTGGCTCTCGACGTCACCCGCAAGCCGCTGATCAAGCTCGTCTGGTACGGCCTCTACGTGGTGCTCGCCGGCGGCATCCTCGCCACCTCGCAGCGCCTGCGTGACGCCTTCGCGCTGGAGCGGGCGAAGGTCTAGGGATGGCTGGCCGCCCCCGCCGCCTCCACCTCAGATGCCGGCGGCGAGGCGGTCGGCGAGCACCCGTGGCAGCCCCGCTTTGAGGATGCGGTCCTGCGCCCGGGCGATCGGGTACTCCACCCGGTGCCACCGCACCAGCCGCTTGTCGCTGTCGTAGGTCATGTAGGAAGCGCGCGGGTCGCGATCGCGCGGCTGGCCCACCGAGCCGGGGTTGAGCAGGTACTGGAACCCCTCCTCGATGCGAATGGTGCCCGATTCGCCGCGCAGGAGGGCCACCTCGATGCCGCCGGGATGGCGCACGAAAAGCGAGGGGATGTGGGTGTGGCCGAAGAAGGTCACCGGCGCCTCATGGGCGGTGAAGATCTGGTAGGCGTCGAAGTCGGAGAAGACGTAGGCGTCTTCGTCGAGCGGCGAGCCGTGGCAGATGGCGACCTTGGCGTCGATGGCAATGGGTCCCTGCGGCAGCTCGCGGATGGCACGTAGGTTGACGGCGGTCAGCCGCTCGGTGGTCCACCGCGCCGCCTGCAGCGCCGCGGGGTTGAAGTTGGCGCCGTCCTCGACCCCGGCCACCACCTTGTCGTGGTTGCCGCGCACCTGGTGGACCTCGCCGGCAAGACCGCGCACGGCCTCCACCACCTGGTTGGGACCGGCGCCGTAACCCACCAGGTCGCCGAGCACCAGCGAGCGGTCGAAACGCTTGCGCCGCACGCGCCGCAGCACGGCGTCGAAAGCGTCGCAGTTGCCATGCATGTCAGAGATGACCAGATAGCGCAATCGACATTCACCTGCCGGCATCACCGGGGTCGGAGCCCTCGAGCCGCCGCCCTGCCGCCACCTGCTGCAGCCAGAGGGCAACCCGTACTGCCACCTCCTCTGGCCGCTCGTCCGCCCCCACGTCGACGCGGTGATCGGCCTCGCGGTAGGCGTCGAGCCGCGCGCGATAGAGGGCCAAGGCCTCCACTTCGTTGCGGAAGAGCGGACGGTCTTGCTTGCCGAGTGCGCCGATGCGGCGGCCAATCGTAGCAAACGAGGGGTTGAGCCAGACGCTCACCCCGGCGCCGCGGATGAGCGCCAGGTTGCGCGGGAAGGTGAAGGTGCCTCCCCCGGTGGCGACCACCGCCGGTCCCTCCCGCGCGAGCACTTCGTCGAGGACTTGGTGCTCGAGGTCGCGGAAGGCGGGCTCGCCGCGGCGCTCGAAGATATCGCGCACCGTCATGGCGGCGCGCGACTCCACCTCGGCGTCGAGGTCGACGAAGGCCCAGCCAAGCGCGGCGGCGAGGGCTCGCCCCACCGTCGTCTTGCCGCTGCCCATGAAGCCGGTAAGGAAGACGCGCACGCCAGGGATGCTCTGGTCCCTAGCCGGCGAGGGCAACGAGCTGGCGGCAGCTGGCGGCCACGTCGCCGCGGCAGGCGGCGGAGAGCACGGCGGCGCTGTCGGCACCGGCGGCCAGCACGGCGGCCAGGTTGTCCTCGTCGATGCCGCCGATGGCTACCAGCGGCTTCCTGGTGAGCCGCCGCGCCGCCTGCAGCACGGCGAGCCCCACCACCGGGTCGGGCTGCCGCTTGCTGGCGGTGGCGAAGATGGGGCCGAGGGCGATCACGTCCACCGCCGGGTCGGCGGCGGCAGCAGCGAGCTGTGAGAGGTCGTGGGTCGAGCGGCCGACGAGGACGCCCGGAGCGAGCAGCGGGCGCGCCGCCGCCGGCGGCAGATCATGCTGGCCGAGGTGCAGCCCGCCCACCGGCAGCAGCGCGGCGACGTCGGCGCGATCGTCGAGCCAGAGAGCGGCGCCACTCCCAACGAGGGCCTCGCAGCAGGCGGCGGCGAGGTCAAAGAGGTCGCCGCCGGCCGCCCCCTTGGCCCGCATCTGGATCCAACGCACGCCCGCTGCCGCCATCGCCGCCACCGCTCCCGGCAGCGACCGCGCGCCGAGCGCCTCGCGATCGGCGATGGCATAGAGCCGCGGCACGGCCGCCGCCTCCACCCGCGCGGCCCTCAACCGACTTCCTGCGGCACCTGCTTGCGGCGCTCGAGGAAGGCGGGCAGGAAGCGGGTGGTCAGCCGGCCGGCCCGGAACTCGGCGTCCTGCAGCACCTCCTGGTGCAGCGGAATGCTGGTGCGGATCCCCTCGATGACGAAGAAGTCGAGGGCGCGCAGCATGCGCACCCTCGCCTCCTCACGGTCGCGGCCGTGGGTGATCACCTTGGCCACCAGCGAGTCGTAGTGCGGCGGGATGACGTAGTCCTCGTAGCCATGGGTGTCGACCCGGACGCCAGGGCCGCCGGGCAGGTGGAAGGTGGTGAGGCGGCCCGGGGAGGGGCGGAAGGTCTCGGGATCCTCGGCGTTGACGCGACACTCGATGGCATGGCCGCGCGGCTTGAGACCGCTGGGGATTTCGAGCGGCTCACCGGCGGCGACCCGGATCTGCGTCTTCACCAGATCGATGCCGGTGACCGCCTCGGTGACCGGGTGCTCGACCTGGATGCGGGTGTTCATCTCCATGAAGTAGAAGCGACCGTCCTCGTCGAGCAGGAACTCGATGGTGCCGGCATTCTGGTAGCCGACCTCGCGACAGAGCCGCACCGCCGCCTCGCCCATGCGCTCGCGCAGCTCGGGGGTCATGGCCGGCGACGGCGCCTCCTCGATCAGCTTCTGGTGCCGCCGCTGGATCGAGCACTCGCGCTCGCCGAGGTGGATGATGTTGCCGTATTTGTCGCCGAACACCTGAAACTCGATGTGGCGCGGCGCCGTGAGGTACTTCTCGAGATAGACCGAGCCGTCGCCGAAGGCGCGCGCCGCCTCCTCGCTGGCGGTGGCGAGCTGCCCCTCGAGCTGGTCGGCACGCTCGACGATGCGCATGCCGCGGCCGCCGCCGCCAGCCGCCGCCTTGAGGATCACCGGGTAGCCGACCTCGTCGGCGAGGCGGCGGGCCTCCTCGGCGTCGGCCACTGGCTCGCGGCTGCCCGGCAGCACCGGCACGCCGGCGCGGCGGGCGGTCTCGCGCGCCTGCGCCTTGTCGCCCATCATGCGGATGACCTCCGGCGGCGGGCCGATCCAGGTCAACCGACAATCGTTGAGGACCTCTGCAAAGTGGGCGTTCTCGGAGAGGAAGCCATAACCGGGGTGAATGGCCTCGGCGCCGGTGATCTCGGCGGCGGCGATCAGGCTGCTGACGTTGAGGTAGCTCTCGGTCGAGGGCGGCGGCCCGATGCACACCTCCTCGTCGGCGTAGACCACGTGCAGGCTCTCGCGGTCGGCGGTGCTGTACACCGCCACCGTCTGGATGCCGAGCTCGCGGCACGCCTGCACCACGCGAAGAGCTATCTCCCCGCGATTGGCAATGAGGATTTTCTTGAACATCGTCAGCCCACGAAACCCAGGGGTGGGCGGTGGCTCCCCCTGCCCCTGGAGGGGCAGCGGGAGCGGGGGTGAGGGGTGGAATGCATGTTTAGTCCGGCTTGATGGCGAACAGCGGTTCGCCGTATTCGACCGGCTGCGCGTTCTTGACCAGCACCTGCAGCACCGTTCCTGAGACGTCCGACTCGATCTCGTTCATCAGCTTCATCGCCTCGACGATACACAGCACCTGCCCCTGGCGCACGCGGTCGCCGACGCGCACGAACGGCTCGGCATCGGGCGACGGCGAGGCGTAGAAGGTGCCAACGATCGGCGAGCGGACGGTGTGCACCTCGGCGGCGAGCGCCGTCGCCTCGGCCGCGGCGGCGGGCGTGGGAGCGGCGGCGGCCGCCGGCGTCGGCGCCGACGCGGCGGCCGCGGGCTCGCCAGAGCCAGCCGGCCCGGCGTGGGGCGCCGGGGCGGCAGCGTAGGGGCGGGCATCCTGCCCCGAGATGGAGAGCTTGAAGCCGGAGCGCTCCAGCTCCAGGCCCTGCAGCTGGTGCTTGGAGACCATCTCGATCAGCTCTTTGATCTGCTCGAAGCTCAGCATCCCGCGCTTTCCTCCAGAGAGTCCAAGAGACGGCGACGCTCCCCCACGCCCCTCCGTGGCGGGAGGGATGCGGTGCAGGAGCCTTAGGTGAGGTCCGGCTCGAACAGCAGGCGGGCGCGGCGGAGCTCGAAGCGGGCACGCCCGTAGCTCGAGGCGTCCGCCAGCACCAGCAGGAGATAGTAGCCGTCGGCGACGTTGGTCACCATGAGGGTGAACAGGTCGGTGGTGATGGCCAGCTGCCGCACCTCGCCGACGTTGAGCTCGCGGTGATCGTCGGAGATCACCCGCACCTGGGCGATGAGCTCCGCCGCCAGGACCTCGAGGTCGAGGCGCGGGTCGGTATTGACCGACTCGACGGGGATGCCGTCGGCGGCCACCAGCGACAGCGCGATGGCGCCATCGATACGGCTGCTGATCCTATTGAGCCGTTCCAGGAACATCGCTGGCGGCTCCTCGCCGCAGGGTGCGCAGGTAATGTTGCAGCAGCTGGATCTTGCGGGCGGTCAGGCCGCGCACCTCCTCGTGCGCGTCGGCCAGCAGGTCGGCGGCGGTGATCTTCTGGGCGCGGCGGCGGCCGATCGCCTCGAGGCCGCGCAGCGCCGCTTCGTTCTCCGGGTCGCGCTCCAGGACCTGCTTAAAGATCTCCTCGGCCTCGCGCACGTACCCCTGCCGCAGGTAGAGGTCGCCCAGCGTCGCCGTTCCGGGGTCACTGGGGCGCAGCTCGGCGGGCAGCGCCCAGGCTGCCGGTGGCAGGGCGCCGACCAGGGCGCCAGAGGGCTGGAGCTCGACGCCCGGGGCGGCGATGGGGCTTGCCGGCGGCGTCGGCGCGGAAGCCGACGCGGCCGCCGGTGGCCGCGACGCCGGCGGCGACAGCTCCGTCGCCGACCGGGAACGGGCCGGCGCCGGGGCGGCCGGCGTCGGGGGTGCCGGTGCCTGAGGCGTCGCCGACGCCGGGGGGGTCACCGCTGGAGCCGGTGTGGGCATGGCCTCGGTAGGACGGTCCCACCAGCGTGCCGGGCTCGACGCCGGGGCCCCCGGCCGAATGACCGACGCGGGGGCGGCGGCCGGCGGCGCGGTCGTCCCCTGTCGCGTGGCCGCCGGCGGCGGCGCTGGCGCCGCCGGTCGTGCAGCCGTCGAAGGGGTCGCTGCGAGGG
>DASYUP010000219.1:0-6817 GCA_036001185.1 Thermoanaerobaculia bacterium | reverse complement strand
TGCCGTAACGCTGCACCAGCTCGGCGTCAATGCCGCGCTTCTCGAGGTAGCGCCGCGGCTCGTCCGCATGCGCGAGCTGCTGGGAGAACCACGCTGCCGCCTCGGCGAGCACCGCCTCGAGGTCGCGCTCAGGGGCACCGCCGCGCCGCGCCGGCGCGCTCGGCAGCGGCACGCCGAAGCGGCGCGCCAGGCTCTCGATGGCGGCGGGGAAGTCGTCGCCCGAGAGCAGCATGTGCAACTTGATGGCGTCGCCTCCCTGGCCGCAGCCGAAGCAGTAGAAGAGCCCTTGCTCGGGATCGACGGTGAACGACGGCGTCTTCTCGCGGTGCAGCGGGCAGAGGCCGTTGCTGCGCCGGCCACGCCGGGTGAGGCGCGTGTGCTCCTCGGCGATGGCGACGATCTCCACCGCCTGCCGCACGGCGGTGACGAGCTGGGGGGTGAGGTGGACGTGGCCGATCGCCATCGCTCGGTCTCGCATTTCGCGCGGTTGGGCGGGCCTCCGCCGCACGATTGCGGTGCCCCACCCTCTCAGCTCGCGCGAACGCTCGGGTAAGGATAGCCCGCGAAGTGCGTTTTGCAGGGACCGGCGGCTACTTGCCCCAGGCCGTCATTTCCTGGCGCAGCTTGTCGGCGTCGGCCGCCACCCCCTCGGCCTTGTCGGTGGCCGCCGCGGCCAGCGCGCGCTCGGCCGCCGCGCGCGCCTCCTTCGCGTGGCCGGCCTTCGCCTGCAGCCGCGCCAGCACCGCCTGTGCCCAGTAGCTCTTCGCGCCGTCGTCGCCGGCGGCGCCTTTCTCCGCCCAGACGAGGGCGCGGTCGGCGGCGACGTCGTGCTCCTGCAGCCAGCGCGCCCACGAGACGAAGGCGGTGCGCTTGGCATCGGCGGCGGCGAGCTCCTTCTCCGCCTTGGCGAGCGCCAGCTTGGGAGTGTCGACGGTGACCGTGAACGGCACCGCCACGTTCTCCCAGCGCAGCATCACCTCGGCGGAGCCGTCGTCGGACTCGGAGAACAGAAACTGCATCCGCTCCTGCAGGTTCGATTGCACGGGTTTGACGTCGACCCGCAGCGCATCCTGCGCCGGGTCGTGTTTGAAGGCGCCCCACTGGTCCGACTGCTTGTTGAAGATCAGCGTCCAGTGGTCCTGGTTGGGGATGGTGAACAGGGCGTAGGTGCCGGCCGGCAGCGGCTTGCCCTCGACCATCACGTCACTGCTGACAGCGAAGGTGGTGGCCTCGTTGGCGCCGGTGCGCCAGACTTTGCCCCAGGGGACGAGGGCGCCCCAGATCTCTCGCCCGCGGACCGAAGGGCTGCTGTAGGCGATGGCGATCTCGGTGATGCCCACCACCTGCGACACGGTGGCCTTGGGCGACGGGCGCGGCGGACCAGCCTGGGCGAGAGCGGGCACCGCCGCGAGCGCCAGCGGCGCGGCGACGGCAAGGACGAAAGCGGCGAGCGGACGGGCAGCGCAGCGATTTGGCATCGTCGTTCCTCCGGCGCGCATCCTACTGCGTGCTATCGTCCCGCGGCCATGACGGCCGGGCAGGGTAGGGCCAGCGGGCCGCGCGGCGACGCGCCGCCCAGTGAGCAGACGCCGCTCTCCGGTCCCGTGCGCCTGCGCTTCGCCCCGTCGCCCACCGGCTACCTGCACGTCGGCGGCGCCCGCACCGCCATCTACAACGACCTGCTCCGCCAGTCGCTCGGCGGCGCGTTCGTGCTGCGCATCGAGGACACCGACCGCGTGCGCTCCGACGAGGCGATGACGCGGCAGATCGAGGAGGCCCTGCGCTGGAGCGGCGTCGCCTGGGACGAGGGGCCGTTCCTGCAGAGCGAGCGGCTGCCGCGCCACGTGGCGGCGGCCGAGCGGCTGCTGGCCGCCGACCGCGCCTACTACTGCTTCTGCACCACCGAGCAGCTCGACCCGCTGCGGCGCGAGGCCGAGCAGCAGGGGCGCACCTTCCGCTATCCGCGCACCTGCGCTCACCTGCCCGCCGGCGAGGTGGCGCGGCGCCGCGCCGCCGGCGAGCCGGCGGCGGTGCGCTTCCGCATGCCCGACGCGCCGGTCTCCTGGCACGACCTGGTGCGCGGCGAGGTCGAATTCCCCGCCGAGGCGCTCGACGACTTCGTGCTGCTGCGCTCCGACGGCACGCCCACCTACCACCTCTCGGTGGTGGTCGACGACGTCGAGATGAGAATCGACCTGGTGCTGCGCGGCGAGGACCACGTCTCCAACACGCCCAAGCACATCCGCCTGTTCGAGGCCCTCGACGCGTCGCTGCCGCGTTTCGGCCACCTGCCCCTCATCCTCGGCCCCGACAAGCGGCGGTTGTCGAAGCGCACCGGCGCCACCTCGGTGGAGGAGTTCCGTGCCCAGGGCATCCTCCCCGAGGCTTTCTACAACTTCCTCGCCCTGCTCGGCTGGTCCCCCGGCGATGGCCGCGAGCTAATGAGCCGCGACGAGCTGATCGCCGCCTTCTCGCTCGACCGCGTGAGCAACGCCGCCGCCGTCTTCGACCCCGAGAAGCTGCTGTGGATGAACGGGCAGTATCTGTGGAAGCTGCCCCTGCCGGATCTGCTCGCGCGGGTGAAGCCCTTCGCCGAGGCGGCGGGGCTCGGCGCCCACGTCGACACGCCGCTCTTCGCCGCCGCCGTGGGACTGCAGCAGCTGCGCGCCCGCACCCTCGTAGAGCTGGCCGAGCAGCTGCAGCCGTACTTCACGAGCGAGCTCGCCTACGACGAGGCGGCGAGCCGCAAGTACCTGGGCACAGCCGGGCTCCCGGCGCTCCTCGGCGAGCTCGCTGCGCGCTGGGCCGCGCTCGATGAGTGGAAGAAGGAGCGCCTCGAGGAGAGCCTGCGCGCCCTCGCCACCGAGCGCGGCGTCAAGGCCGCGGCGCTCATCCACCCGGTGCGCATGGCGCTCTCCGCCACCACCGCCGGCCCGCCGCTGTTCGATCTCGTCGCGGCGCTGGGCCGCGAGGAGACCGCGCAGCGGCTCGAGCGCTACCGGCGCTCGCTCGCCGCGCTCTCGGCGCAGTAGGTAGGCAGGCTGGAGCGACTGGCTGCGGGCGACCAACCCGCGCCCGCCAGCTATCGCTTTCCGCGCTGGGGCGAGCAGACCTGCTGGCGCAAGCGCGCTACCAGCTCTTCCGCTCGATGCCGGCCACCACGTCGAAGTGCTCGTCGCGGCTCAAGAGCGGAAGCCGATGCTGCAGGGCGAGGGCCGCGATCCAGGCGTCGTTCGCGGGTATCGGACGTCCCGATCGCCTGAGGGCCATCCGCAGCCCAGCGTAGGCGATCGCCGTCTCTTCCGTCACCGCGAGAATCTCGAAATGAGGAAGGTGGCTCTCCAGCCACGCTTCGTAGGCTGCGCGATGGCGGGACTCCGCGATGCCGTGGCGGAATTCGCCCAGCACGATGACCGGAACGGCCGCTCGCAGCTCGCGGCGCAGAGCCTCGCCGACACCAGCATCTCCATCGACGAAGGCAGACAGCGCATTGGTGTCCAGAATCACCCTCGGTCCTCGGGCTCGATGACCTCGAAGACTTCGTCGACCCTGGCCTGGATGCGCCTGGTCTCCTTGCGCAGCCTGCGCAGCTTGCCGAAGCCCTGCATCCACTCCGGCTCGGCGGCGCCGCCCTTGCCGGTTCTGGGCGCGAGTTTCTCCTGCAACGCCTCGGTCACGAGCTCCTTCAGCGTCTGGCCGCGTTCGGCAGCTCGCGATTTGGCGCGACGGAAGAGCAGGTCCGGAATCTCGATGGTGGTCTTCACTGAGCCATATTACCGTATTTACGGTTGAGCGCTGGCCCGGCATCCTTCAATCACTGCGCCGCTCCCTGCCGCGGCCGCCGTCGCTCCGCCACCCCCGTCTGCCGTAGCGTGTCGCGGTACTCCCTGGGCGTCATCTCCGCGGCGCTCTTGAACTGCCGGCAGAAGGCGCTGTGGTCGGTGTAGCCGCAGGCATGGGCTACCTCGGCAATGCTCTGATCACCTTCGGCGAGCATCCGCGTCGCCGCCTCTAGCCGCGTCCTGGCGAGCAGCTGACCGGGCGTCACGTAGAAGACGCGCTTGATGAGGCGCTCGAAGCGCGCCATGGAGAGGTGGGCCATGCGGGCCAGCTGCTCCACGCGGATGGGTTCCGCGTAGTTCTGCTTCAGATAGTCGACGGCCTCGGCGACCATTCCGTAGGGTCCGTCTCCGGTCTTCGGATGGTTGACGTCCCAGGAGAAACCCGCCAGCCCCACCACCTGCCCCTCGAGGTCGCGCAGCGGGAACTTGTGGGTGAGGTACCAGCAGCTCCCCTCCGGAAAGAGGTGCAGCTCCAGCCGGTCGCGCATCTCGGTGCCGGTATCCAGCACCCGGCGGTCCTGGTCGTGGTAGGCCTTGCCGAGCGGCGGCGGAAAGACATCGAGGGCAGTGCGGCCGAGCAGCTCCTCCTTGTGGCGCCTCCCGGCGCGATAGACCATCCCTTCGCTGACCACTACGTAGCGAGCCAGCCGGTCCTTGACGAAGAGGTCGACGTCGGGGAGGCAGTCGAAGAGGCGCTCGGCGAACCAGGGGTCGGCCAAGCTCGCAGCGAGTGAACGGCGCATCTCCTCCAGTGCCGGAGCGGGAAGCGCGGCGCGGATGGGCGGCAGATGTCTCCGCATGGCAGGCGACGCTGTTTCCCGACCGTAGCATCCGAGTCCCTTCGCGGGAAGCTCGACGCCACGCTCGGAAACCTCGTTGTGGGCTCGGGGGCGATCTGCAGCGTAGCACCTGCAGGATTGTGCTGTTTTCTTCGCTTCGCTGTTGCGTGCTCTCAAGACAGCCACGCCGGCCCCGTGCAAGATCACCCTCAGCGTAGTTACGAACCTGACGGCGGCGCCTTCACATCTTGGTGCCGCGCGCCGTGCAGCCGATTCTCCGGAACCTCGAGGGGAGGTGTCGACATGAAGGTCAGCAAGCTGCCATTCCTCGTTCGCCTGGCCTTGGTTGGGGCGCTGACGTGCACCCCTGCCGCCGCCTGGTCGGCCCCTTCGCGCGACGAGGGCGGCGAGCGCGCTCGCGACTTCGCCGCCCAACGGGAGGCGGCGACGAGCGGAGAGCTCGCCCGCCTGCTGGCGCCCTTCGGCATCGCGGTCGAGGCTCCTGCCGTCGCCGCCCGCAGCTGGAGAGAGCTCGAGCTCAGCTGGAGCAGGCCCAAAGGCGACGTCGACGCGGCCACCGGCGAGAGGCCCGCGGAGCGACCGCTCACCATCCGCCGCGAGCGGGCCGCGAGGGCTGCTCCGGCCCGCCTCCGCGCGCTCCAGCTTGCCGAGACCCAGATCCTGGTCGTGGCGACCGACGCACTGCGCCAACTCACCTGGTGGACAGTGGTCCCCGATCCGCGCCTCTTCCGGGCCGAAACGGTCGACGACGAGGGCAACCTGGTCGATGGAGGTGCGCTCTATCGCGGTGCGGTCGGCTTCCGCCTCGAGATTCCCAGCGACCGCGAGATCGCCCAGCTCGAGGTCTACCACCCACGCTGGAACGGCACCGAGTTCGAGCTCGACCCCGTGGCCGCCGTCGCCAGGGCGCGGCAGCAGGGAGGTGTCCGATGACCAAGAGCATCCTCAGAGCTGCTCTGCTCCTGCCTGCACTGGCCGCCTTGCCGCTGCAGGTTGCCGCCGCCGCCTCCTACGTGACGTGGAGGAACAGCGGCAACCCTGCCAACCGCGTCGACTTCGTCGTCGTCGCCGAGGGCTACACCTCGAGCCAGATGGCCCAGTTCCAGTCCGACGCTGCCACCTTCATGAACGGCGTCTTCGCCCAGGAGCCCTACAGGAGCTACGCCGGCTACTACAACGTTCATTTCCTGCTGACGACGAGCTCGCAGTCGGGCGCTGACCACCCCGAGTCCGGCACTTTCGTCAACACCGCTTTCGACGCCACCTACAGTTGCGGAGGGATTCAGCGCCTGATCTGCGTCGACACCGACAAGGTGAACGCGGCGGTCGACGCTAGCTTCCCGTCGAGTGCCTACCACGACCAGGTGCTGGCGCTGGTCAACGACGCGCAGTACGGCGGCTCGGGTGGACCGGTTGCGGTCGCCTCGCGCAACGGCAGCGCCGTCGAGCTCGTGCTGCACGAGGTCGGCCACAGCTTCGGTCTGCTCGCCGACGAGTACGCCGACAATCCCGAGCTCTGCGATCGCTCCGAGCCCGCGGAAGCAAATTCGACCACCCAGATCAGCCGCTCCACCATCAAGTGGCGGCAGTGGATTGCAACGTCGACGCCGCTGCCCACGACGGGGACGGCCATGGGAGTGCCCGGCGCCTACCAGGGCTCCAGGTATTGCCCGTCGGGCATGTACCGCCCGACCTACAACAGCAAGATGAGGTCGCTCGGTCAGCCCTTCGAGCAGATCAACACGGAGCAGCACGTGCGCCGCATCTACAACTTCGTGTCGGGCATCGACGGGTTTGCGCCGACCAGCAGCAACGTCAGCGTGGGCTCGACCGCGGTGACCTTCCAGGTTTCTCCGCTGGCGCCGGCGGGCTGGTCCTTGACCGGTACCTGGTACGTCGACGGCGTGGCTAACGGCAGCGGCATGACGTTCAGCTCCAACAGCCTGCCGTTGGGCACCCACGGCCTGCGGGTCGTGGTGCGAGACCCCACCACCATGGTGCGCAATGACCCCAGTCAACTCCTCGTCGACGCGGTGAGCTGGACGGTGACGAAGAGCTCCGGAGGCGGCAGCTGTGGCGGCACCACCTACTCGGGCACCATCAGCACCCAGGGCTCGACGTCGATCCAGCCCAACGGGAGCTGGTACCAGACCACGACGTCCGGCACGCACGTCG
>DASYUP010000218.1:0-5386 GCA_036001185.1 Thermoanaerobaculia bacterium | reverse complement strand
CGACTGGCGGCGATGATCGGCCGCGGCGACGAGGTGCAGAAGCTGGGCAGCGTGCTGACGCACCTAGCCAACCTCGGCAACGACCTCGGCGACGAGATCGCGGCCGCCGGCTGGCTGGGCGCCGACGGCCACGTGGTGGGGCCGGTGGCGATCGCGCCGGTCGCCGACCCGGCGGGCTTCCGCGCCCACCTGGCGAGCGAGCTCGACCAGCTGCAGCGCGAGCTGGGCGCCCAGGGCGAGGGCCACGGCCATCTCACCGTCGTCACCGACGAGACGGTGGGCCAGCCGGCTGCCGGCCCGACCGCGGGCGACGAGCTGCGGGTGTGGGTGAGCGATGCCCACCGGGCGGTGGTGGTGGCCTGCACCGCCACGGCGTTCAACGGTATTGCCGCCGCCCTCGGCGATGGCAGCCAGCCGTTCCGCGACGCCCCCTTCCACGCCACCATCGCCGACCGCTACGCGGCAGGCGTGGACGGCCTGCTGGCGGTCGACCTCGGCAGCATGGTGCGCGCGCACGGCGGCGAGGAACGCGAGCGGCTGGAGCGGCTGGGCCTCGCCGGCGTGCAGCACCTGCTGCTCGAGCAGTGGAGCGAGGGGACGACCCAGCGCCGCGAGGCGGTGCTCTCCTTCGACGGCGCGCGCCACGGCATCGCCTCCTGGCTGGCGGCGCCGGCACCGATGGGCGCGCTGTCGTTTTTCTCTCCCGACTCGACGGCGGTGGCCGCCTTCGTCATGAAGGAGCCCGCGCTGCTGCTCGAGGACGTGCTCGCCGGTCTGAGCCCGGAGGAGCGCGAGCGCTTCGCCACCGACCGCGCCCGCTTCCAGAGCGAGCATGGCTGGGATCCGCTCGACGATCTCGCCCGGCCGCTGGGTGGGGAGGTGGCGATGGGCATCGACGGTCCGGTGGTGCCGCAGCCGGCCTGGAAAGTGGTGGTCGAGGTCTACGCCCCTGACCGCCTGCAGAGCGGCATCGAGCGGCTGGTGGCGGACGCCGATACCCAGCTCCGCCAGCACCACGAGGGGACGCTGACCCTGGCTGCCGAAGGCGACGGCTGGGTCATCCAGCGCACGCGCGAGAACGGCACGCAGACGCCGGTGCACTACCGCTACCAGGACGGCTACCTGGTGGCGAGCGCCACCGCCGGTCTGGTCGACAACGCCCTGCGCTACCGCGCCGCGGGCCAGGGGCTGCTGCAGTCGCCGCGCCTGCGGGCCCTGCTGCCCCCCGACCGCGAGCTCAACCTCTCGGCCCTCTGGTACCAGGACCTCTCCGGGGTGCTGGGCCCCATCGCCGGGGTGATGAAGGGTCTGCAGGGCCAGGCCGAGGGCGCGCAGCAGCAGGCGATGCCGGCACCACTGCGCGACCTCGCCAAGCAGCTCGGCGAGGCAGGGCCGACGGCGGTCTTCGCCTACGGCGAGGAGGACAAGATCCGCCTCTCCTCCAGCAGCCCGCGCAACCCGCTTGGCCTCATCGACATGCTGCTGCTCAAGGGCGCCGGCATGGGGCCGCTGGCGCCGCACGGCCGGGAAGCAGAGGATTGACCCGAGGGTCAGCCGGAGATGAAGGGCAACGGGGACATGACCGAATTGGCGGTCTCCGCCAATTCGGATCGTGTCCCCTCTACGCCGGAGGCGCAGTGGTACATCTGTCATCGCGAGGGCGCGCAGCGCCCGTGGCGATCTCGACGCCGAGATCGCCACGTCGCTTCGCTCCTCGCGATGACGTCAGGTGGGTGTGGGCACACGCACAGGGACATGACCGAATTGGCGTCCCCGCCAATTCGGATCGTGTCCCCTCCCTGCACCCGCTGCCAAAGCGAAACAACCGCCACGCTGGCGCGTAGGGACATCCAATGGACACCCCGGCCATCGCCGATGCCGTCATCACCTTGCAGGGCTTCGGCGTTCGTCTCGGCAAGCGCTGGATCCTGCAAGAGCTCAACGCCGAGCTGAAGGGACGGTCGATCGGTCTGCTGGGACCCAACGGTGCCGGCAAGACCACCCTCATCCACACCCTGCTCGGCTTCCACAAGGTGGATGCCGGCAGCGCCCGCATGCTGGGGCACGACGTGGCCAGGGAACGGCGGCAGCTGGCGGCGCAGGTGGGCTACATGCCCGAGCGCGACGCCTTCGTCGCCGGCATGACCGGCATCCACTTCGTGCGCCTGATGGGCGAGCTCGCCGGCCTGCCGCCGCAGGTGGCCCTCGAGCGCGCCCACGAGGCGCTCTTCTTCGTCGGCCTCGGCGAGGCCCGCTACCGCACCGTCGACACTTACTCGCAGGGCATGAAGCAGATGGCCAAGCTCGCCCAGGCGCTAGTGCACGGGCCGCGCCTGCTCTTCCTCGACGAGCCCACCAACGGCCTCGACCCCGGGGCCCGCCAGCGCATGCTCGACCTCGTCAAGACCATCCGCGACCGTGGCGAGACGCGCATCGTCCTCTCCTCGCACCTGCTCAAGGACGTCGAGACGGTGTGCGACGAGGTGGTGGTGCTCAAGGCCGGCCGCATTGCCACCGTCTGCGACCTCGAGGCCGAGCGGCGGGCCAACCAGAGCTTCCTCGAGCTCGAGCTGCGCGGCGGCAACGGCCACTTCGCCGAGGCGGCGGCTCGGCTCGGTTGCGAGTGTCTGGTGCACAACAAACGTCGCCTCAAGCTGCTGCTGCCGCCGCAGGTGGGCGTGCGTGACCTCTATGCCATCGCCGCCGAGCAGGGGGTGCAGATCCGCCGCCTGCAGGCCCGTCGCGACTCGCTGGAGGACATCTTCCTCAAGGCCATGGAGGAGCGCGATGGCAGTCCATAGTCACGTCTTCCACCCCTACGGCGGGCCGCGCACGGCGCCACGCCGCCGCTGGATGGTGATCGCCCGCTACGCGCTGGGGGAGGCGCTGTCGCAGAAGAAGACCATCGCCCTGCTGGTGGTGTCGGCCTTCCCGCTGCTCGGCGGGGCGGTCGTCATCTATCTGCACCACAACCTGGAGGCGATGAAGATCCTCAACCTGCAGGTGGCGCAGCTGCTACCCATCGACGCCAAGTTCTTCTTCTGGATCCTCTCGGCCCAGTGCTGGCCCGCCTTCCTGCTCACCGCCTCCACCGGCGCGCGGGTGTTGGTCAACGACTTCCGCGACAACGCCCTGCCGCTCTACCTGTCGCGGCCGCTCACCCGCGTCGAATACGTGCTCGGCAAGGCGGCGGCCCTCGCCACCCTCACCTCGCTCGTCACCTGGGTGCCGTCGCTGCTGCTCATCGGTCTGCAGGCGAGCCTCGCCGAGGGGTGGTTCGCCACCCACTGGTGGCTGGTGCCGGCGGTGTTCCTCGGCGCCTGGTCGGCGATCGCCCTCTTCGCCCTCGTCTGCCTGGCGGTGGCCGCGGTGCTGCGCCGGCGGGCGGTGGCGGAGGCCGCCTTCGTGGCGATGTTCTTCGTCGTGCCGATGATCGCGCGGATCATCGACCAGTTCCTGCACGCTCGCTGGTGGATCCGCCTCTTCGTGCCGGCCATCTTCGAGTCGCTGTGGACGCCGCTCTTCCGGCTGCCGCAGTCCAACGAGCTCTCCGCCGGCGGCGCCCTCATCAGCCTCACGGTGGCGCTGGTGCTCGCCGCCACCATCCTGCTCAGGCGGGTCAAGGCCTGGGAGGTGGTGCGGTGAGCGCGCCGGGGAGCAGCCGTGGCGGCGTCACCTTCCACGACGTCTCCAAGTTCTACGGCGAGGTGCTGGGAGTCAACGGCGTCACGCTCACGGTCGAGCCGGGGATCACCGCGCTCGTCGGTCCCAACGGCGCCGGCAAGAGCACGCTGATGAACCTGATGACGGGCCTGGTGGCGCCGACGCGCGGGCACATCGACGTGCTGGGCCATGTGCCGCGCGACCCGCGGGTCTTCCGCCAGCTCGGCTACTGCGCTCAGTTCGACGCCTTCCCGCGCGGCGCCACCGGCCACCAGTTCGTGGCCGGCTGCCTGCGGCTCTTCGGCTACGAGGAGCCCGAGGTGCAGCGGCGCGCCGCGGTGGCCATCGAGCGCGTGGGTCTCGCCGAGGCCGCCCGCCGCCGCGTCGCCGGCTACAGCAAGGGGATGCGGCAGAGAGTCAAGCTGGCGCAGGCGATGGCCCATGACCCGCGCATCATCGTTCTCGACGAGCCGCTCAACGGCCTCGACCCGATGGCGCGCAGCGAGTTCATCGCCCTCTTCCGCGAGCTCGCCGCCGAGGGGCGCCACGTCCTCGTCTCCTCCCACATCCTGCACGAGGTCGACCTCATCGCCGATCAGCTGGTGATGCTTCACCAGGGCTACGTGGTGGCCGAGGGGGAGATCCCCGAGATGCGCGAGGAGATGGTGATCGACCGGCCGCTCCAGGTGGCGGTGCGCTGCGAGAATCCGGCCGCCCTCGCCTCGCGGCTCTTCGCCAGCGGCGAGGTGATCGAGGTCAAGCTGCTGTCCGACGGCGGCGGCCTGGTCGCCACCACCCGCGACGCCGACCGCTTCTACCTGCTGCTCAACCAGCTGGCGAGCGCCGGCGAGGTGGGCGTGCACGGGGTCGCCCCCGCCGACGAGGACGCGCAGGCCGTCTACCACTACCTCGTGGGCTCGGAGGCCTCGTGAGAGCGACCCAGCCGAGGAGGATCCGGTGAGCACAGCCGTCGCCCCGACGCTCGATACCCTGCCGCCGGCCGCGCCGGCCGGCCGCGCCGCCAGCCGCCGCGCCTTCCTGGGCGTGCTGCGCCTCGAGTGGCGCCGCCAGCTGCTCACCCCGCGCGTCCTCTGGCCGCTTGCCCTGGCGGCGCTGCCGCTCGCCGTCACCGGCATCATGGCCTGGGTGATGACTCACGTGGCGAGCAACGAGAGCGTGCGGCTCGACCCCGAGGTCTACCCCAACCTCTACCACGCCCTGATCGTGCGCATCGTGCTCTTCTTCGGCTGCCTCGCCTTCTTCCTCAACCTGGTGCGCGGCGAGGTGGAGGAGCGCACCATGCACTACCTGCTGCTGACGCCGGTGCGCCGGCCGCTGCTGGTGCTGGGCAAGTACCTGGCGGCGGTGGGCTCCTCCTCGCTGCTCTTCCTGGTCTCCACCGTGGGCAGCTTCGTGCTCTTCCACGTGCCCTACGGCATCGGCACCGCCTTCACCGCCACGGCGCTGCGCCAGCTCGCCGCCTATTGCGGCATGACGGTGCTCGGCTGCATCGGCTACGGCGGCGCCTTCCTCGCTCTCGGCACGCTGCTGCGCAGCCCCGGCCCCTTCGTCGCCTTCTTCTTCGCCTGGGAGTGGTTCGAGTTCCTGCTGCCGCCGTTGCTCAAGCAGGCCTCGGTGGTGCACTACCTCAAGGCGCTCACCCCGGTGCCCATCCCCGAGGGCCCGTTCGCGCTGCTCGCCGACCCGACGCCGGCGCCGCTGG
>DASYUP010000217.1:0-4211 GCA_036001185.1 Thermoanaerobaculia bacterium | reverse complement strand
TGCAGCGGGACGGAGCCCAGCAGCACGGGGATGGCCTCGTCCGGCGCGTTGACCCACCAGAGCACGCCGCCGGTGACCAGCACGAGGCCGTGGAGCAGCAGCAGCTCGCTGGGGAGCAGACGGAAGAGCAGCAGCCCGACGGCGAAGCTGAAGAGCGGCAGCGGGCGGGCGCCGGCGGTGATCGCCCAGCCGAGGGTCAGCAGGTAGACGAGCAGCAGGATCGCCTGCAGGAGCTGTCCGAAGCGGGCGGCGAGCGCCGGGTGGCGCAGCGGCGCGCGCTGCTCGAGGTTGGTGACCGGCAGGAGGCGGCGCAGCGCCAGGAGGGCGAGGAGGCTCACCAGCAGGCCGGCGGCGGGGAACTCCCAGGCATTGGCCCGCCAGTCCTCGCTGGCGTTGAGCACGCCGACGAGAAACGCGATGGCCGCGATCCACAGGACCGGCGGCAGGCGACGGCGGTTGAGCGTATCCAGCCGCCGCTGCAGGGCCTGGTCATCGGAGAGGCGGAGGGCGGCGGTGTCGTCGAGGCCGAACGGATCCAGGGCTTCCTCCTCTGGCGAGGCGCAGCAGGGGTGCCGCGAGCCTAATACGCGCCGCCGGCGCCGAGGTTCATCGCCGGTTAAGATCGGCGCCATGGCCGCCGGCCGCCGTGCCGCCGCCCGCATCGCCCTGCTCGCCGCCCTCGCGCTCGGCTGCGGCAGCGCCGCCGTCGAGGGGCTGCCGGCCTCGCTCGATCGCATCGTCCTGCCGCCGGGCTTCAGCATCTCGTTCTTCGCCCCGCAGGTGCCGGGGGCGCGCTCGCTGGCGCTGTCGCCCTCCGGGGTGGTCTACGTCGGCACCCGCGACGACGTCGTCTACGCGCTGCCCGACCGTGACCGCGATGGCCACGCCGACAGCGTGCAGCGGATCGCCAGCGGGCTCCACTCACCCAACGGTGTCGCCTTCCGCGATGGCTCGCTGTACGTCGCCGAGGTGCACCGTATCCTCCGCTACGACGACATCGAGAAGCACCTCGACCATGCGCCGGCGCCGAAGGTGATCTACGATCGCTTGCCCCACGACGAGCATCATGGGTGGAAGTACCTGCGCTTCGGTCCCGACGGCTGGCTCTGGTTCGGAATCGGCGCCCCCTGCAACATCTGCGAGCCCGCCGATCCCTATGCCAGCATCGCCCGCCTGGCCGCCGACGGCAGCCGCTTCGAAGTGTGGGCGCGCGGCATCCGCAATACCGTCGGCTTCGACTGGCAACCGGGCAGCAACGTGCTCTGGTTCACCGACAACGGCCGCGACTGGCTGGGCGACGACCGTCCACCCGACGAGCTCGACCGCGCGCCGCGCTCTGGGATGCACTTCGGCTACCCCTACTGCCACGGCGGCGACATCGCCGACCCCGAGTTCGGCAGGAAGCGCCCATGCAGCGACTTCACGCCGCCGGCGGTCCGGCTCGATCCGCACGTGGCGGCGATCGGCATGCGTTTCTACCGCGGCACCATGTTTCCAGCCCCCTACCGTGGCGCCATCTTCATCGCCGAGCACGGCTCCTGGAACCGCACGGAGCCCATCGGCTACCGGCTGATGGTGGTGGAAGTCGATGGCGACCGCGCCTCCCGCTACCGCCCCTTCGCCAGCGGCTGGCTGCAGGGCGGCCACGCTTGGGGGCGGCCGGTCGACGTGCTGGAGATGCCAGACGGGGCCCTGCTCGTCTCCGACGACCACCTCGGCGCCGTCTACCGCATCACCTACCACGCGCGGTGAGCACGCCGTGCGGGCACACGGGGGGGGCGACGGTGGGCACACCGCAGCACGGGCAGCCTAGCCCTCCGACTAACTCCGACTAACATAGCCATCCGGCCATCCGACTAACATGACCACCCGATGACCACTCTCCTCGCCACTCCCGCCGTCGAGCCGCTGCAGCTCGGCGGCCGTACCTTCCGCTCGCGGCTCATCCTCGGCACCGGCAAATATGCCGACCTCGCCACCATGCAGGCGTCGCTCGAGGCGTCCGGCACCGAGATGGTCACCGTCGCGCTGCGCCGCGTCAGCTTCGACGCCGCCGGCAAGGCCGACCTCATCGAGGCCATCGACCAGCGCCGCTACCTGCTGCTGCCCAACACCGCCGGCTGCTACACCGCCGACGAGGCGGTGCGCACGGCGCGGCTCGCTCGCGAGCTCGGCGGCTGGAACTGGGTGAAGCTGGAGGTGATCGGCGACCAGCGCACCCTTTTCCCCGACACCGTCGAGCTGCTGCGCGCCACCGAGACCCTCGTCGCCGAGGGCTTCGTCGTCCTTCCCTACACCAACGACGATCCGGTGGTGTGCAAGAAGCTCGAGCAGCTCGGCGCCGCGGCGGTGATGCCACTGGGCGCCCCCATCGGCTCGGGGATGGGGATCCGCAACCGCGCCAACCTGCGCATCATCGTCGAGCAGGCGAATGTGCCGGTGATCGTCGACGCCGGCGTCGGCACCGCCTCCGACGCCGCCCTCGCCATGGAGCTCGGCGCCGCCGGCGTGCTGATGAACACCGGCATCGCCGGCGCCCAGGACCCGGTGCGCATGGCCGCCGCCATGCGCCTGGCGGTGGAGGCCGGCTGGCTCGCCGCCCACGCCGGCCGCATCGCCCCCCGCCTGCACGCCAGCGCCAGCTCGCCGCTCACCGGGCTGATCGAGTAGGCCGGGTAGGAGGAGTAGGAGGGGACACGATCCGAATTGGCGCGGGCGCGGTCATGTCCCCCCTATTCGCTCAGCGCGCAGGGGTTGCGGGGCCGCGCGCGGGCTCGCCTGAGGGTTGCGCGGGACGCCGCCATCCGCTACGATGCGCCCCCGCAGGTCGGTTCGGGCGCCCGTAGCTCAACTGGATAGAGCATCAGACTACGGATCTGAGGGTTGGAGGTTCGACTCCTTCCGGGCGCACCATCGACTCAGGCAGGCGTCACCACGTGGATGGGCCGGCCTGCCGCCCAGGCGATGACCTGGTCGAAGATGTCGGCGAACTGCAGCTCGTACTCGTCGCGGGTGACGTAGCCGATGTGCGGCGTGCACACGACGTTGGCCATGGCGAGCAACGGATGGCCGGCATCGCCGAGCGGCTCCTCTTCGTAGACATCCACGGCGGCCATCCCCGGCCGCCCGGCGCGTAGCGCCTCGACCAGGGCGCCGGGGGCGATGAGGCCGGCACGGCTGGTGTTGACGAGCAGCGCCGTCGGCTTCATGCGCGCGAGGTCGGCAGCAGTGACGATGCCGCGCGTGGCCGGCACCAGCCGCAGGTGCAGCGAGACGACGTCGCTCTCGGCGAAGAATGCCTCCCTGCTCGCGGCCACTGCGTAGCCATCGCCATGGGCGCGGGCGCGCGAGCTGGCGCTCGACCAGATCGAGACGTTCATGCCGAAGGCTTGGCCGTAGCCCGCTACCACGCTGCCGATGCGGCCGTAGCCATAGATGCCGAGCGCCCTGCCGCGCAGGGTGTCGCCGACGCCGGTCTGCCAGGTGCCGAGCCGCAGCGCCGCCACCTGCTCGGGAAGGCGGCGCATGGCGGCCAGCACCAGCGCCCAGGTGAGCTCGGCGGCGGCGTAGGAGGCGGTGCCGGCGTGGAGGTTCGACGACACGATGACGCCGTGCCGCGCGCAGGCAGCGATGTCGATGTGGGGGTAGACGCTGCGCTGGCTGATGAGCCGCAGGGCAGGCAGCCGCTCGAGCAGCGGCGCCGCGACCTTCGTGCGCTCGCGGATGAGGACCAGCACCTCGGCGTCGCGGAGCCGCTCGGCGAGGGCGTTGACGTCCTCGATGTGGTCGCTCCAGACCGTGACGTCGAAGGCACCGAGCTTGCCGAAGCAGGGCAGCGCGTGCAGGGTGTCGAAGTGGTCGTCGAGGATCGCCACCCGGATGGGGCGCCGCTCGCGCGCTGCCCGTCCCAGCGGCGTCAGCCGCACCGCTGCCGAACCCATGCCGCCGTCGCCTGGCGCCACCGCCACCAGCCCGTCGCTGGTGGCGTCCTCCCACACCGGGCTGCGCGGGCAGCACGTGCGCCATGCGGCCATCGTCTCCTCGTAGTTGCGCGGCCGCTCGGCGAGCCAGTGCAGGAGCTCGCGGGTCTGGGCTCCGGGAGGCGGAGCGGTGGCGGCAACCCGGCGCACGGCGGCAGGGGCTCAGCGGCGCACGGCCACCAGCAGCCGGACGCCCACCAGGAGCAGCACGGCGCCGGTGGCGCGGTCGAG
>DASYUP010000216.1:0-3131 GCA_036001185.1 Thermoanaerobaculia bacterium | reverse complement strand
TGCTTGCCGGTGAAGTAGGGGTGACACTCGTTGCAGATCTCGAGGCGCAGCTCGTCCTGCGTCGAGTGCACCTGGAAGGTGTTGCCGCAGGCGCACACGGCGGTGACGAGATGGAGCTCGGGGTGGATCTCGGGCTTCACGGGTAGGTCCTTTCTGGATCCTGGCGGTGCTGGTCCCCGCTCGCGCGAGGACCGCCAAGGATAGGCGAAGAGGCCATCTCCTGGCAAGCGCTGGCGCGGCACCACTTAGAACAGACGGCGGCAAGGCCGAATTCCTCCCCCAGCCGGTAGCATCGGCCCACCATGTCCGGCCTGCCGCCCTTCCTCTTCGACGGCCACACCGACGTGCCGACCCGGCTGTGGGAGACCCCCTGCGACCTGCGCGCTGCCTGCCCCGATCGGCAGGTCGACCTGCCCCGGCTGCGCGCCGGCGGCGTCTCCGGCCTCGTCTTCGCCTTCTTCCTTCCCTCCCACCTCTCCGCCGAGGAGGGGCTGGCGCACGCCGAGACGATGCACGAGCTGACGGTGGCACAGCTTGCCCCCGGCGCGCTCGAGCTGGCGACGACCCCCGCGGCGCTCGACGCCGCCGTCGCCCGTGGCGCCGTCGGCGTCGTCTTCGGTCTCGAGAATGGCCGGCCGCTCATCCTTCCCGGCGCCCTCGAGCAGCTGCTGGCGATGGGCGTGCGCCTCGTCACCCTCACCCACATGGGCAGCCACGAGTGGTGCGATTCGTCCACCGACGACGAGGTGCACGGCGGCCTCTCGCCGGCGGGCGAGGACATCGTGCGGGCGCTCAACCGCGCCGGCGTACTGGTCGACGTCTCGCACGTCTCCGACCGCGCCGTCGAGCACGTGCTCACCGTCTCGAGCGCACCGGTGATCGCCAGCCACAGCTCGGCGCGTGCCCTCTGCGACCACCCGCGCAACCTCCGCGACGACCTCGCCCGCGCCATCTCCCGGCGCGGGGGCGTGGTGATGGTCAACGCCTTCCCGGTCTTCCTCGATCCGGTGGCGGAGAGCGCCAACCGCACCCGCATGGCGCACCTGCGCGAGCCCATGCTGGCCCTCGAGGAGGCCTACGCCGGCCGCCCGGGAGACCTCGCCGCGGCGCGGGTGCAGCTGCTCGCCCCCTATCCGCAGCCGCCGGTGCCGCTTTCCACCTTCGCCGACCACGTGATGCACCTGCTGGGCGTTGCCGGCGAGGAGGGGTTGGGCATCGGCACCGACTTCGACGGCATCCCGGAGACGCCCGTCGGCTTGACGAGCCCGGCGGACTTCCCGGCCCTGATGGCGGAGCTGCGCGCCCGCGGGCTCGACGAGCGCACGCTGCGGCTGGTGATGGGCGACAACTTCCGGCGGGTCTGGCGGGCGGTGGCGGCCGGCGGCGACTGAGCGGTCCGCGAGGAGCGCTGCGCCGGCGGGCTCGAGCTTGGCGGAGTCGGGGCCGGGGTCTTCAGCTCGACCCGCGGGTGCCACAGCGGACGGGCGGCGTCTCGCGCGCCAGCTCGGCGGCCCGCCGTGCCCAGTTGGTGGTCGGATAAGCGCGCGCCTGCTCCTGCGCGGCGGCGAGGGCGTCGCCGGCATCGTGCAGCCGGCAACGGGCACGCAGCCCGCGCGCCAGGGCCACCCAGGCCTCGCCGAGGTTGGGGGCCTTCGCCTTCTGTCGCATCGCCACCGCCCGGCGCAAGAGCCCTTCGCCCTCGTCGGCGGCGCCCTGGTCGATGAGCACCGGCCCGAGGCCGATGTAGGCGGAGGTGAGCTCGGGGGCATCCTCGCCGAGCGCCGCGGTCCAGATGCTCACTGCGTGGCGGTAGGCAGCGATGGCCTCGATCGGATGGCCGGTATCGGCGAGCGCCGTGCCCAGGTTGCGGTAGGGATAGGCGAGCGCGTAGTGCTTCTCCCCCAGCGCGCCGCGGGCGATGGCGACGGCACGCTCGAAGAGCGGTCGTGCCTCAGCCGGCCGCTGGGCGGCGAGCAGCGCCCAGCCGAGCACATTGGCGGAGTTGCCGGTCTCGGGATGGGCGGGGCCGTAGGTGAGGTCGGCGATGGCCAGCGCGCGGCGCGCGGTGGCGACGGCAAGCTCCACCTCATGGACGCGGACGTAGAGCTCCACCAGGTTGCTGAGGGTGCCGGCCACCAGCGCGCTGTTGGGCCCGCTGTTGCGCTCGTGCAGTGCCAGCGCCCGCTCGAGAATGGTGCGCGCCCTGGGCGTCTCGCCGCGACGGTCGAGGAAGAGGCCGTAGTTGTTGAGCACGCGTGGCAGCTGCGCCACCGCCTCGGGGTCGCGGCTGTGGTCGAGCACGGCGATGGCGCGCTCGAAGGCGGCGCGCGCCTCGTCGTCGCGGTGCAGGGCTTTGTAGGTGTTGGCGAGGTTGTTGAGGTCCTTGGCGAGCTCGACGGCGGCCGCGGCCCCCGCCTGCTCATGGTATGCCCGCGCCTCCTCGAGGAGGGCGAAGGCCTCCTGCTCGCGTCCCTGTCGGTGGGCGAGCACACCGAGCGCTGCGGCGGTGGCGGCGACGTCGCGTGGGACCGGCGGCCGCAGCGCCCGGCGCAGCGCCAGCGCTTTCTCCAGCATCTCGCGCGCCGGCGGGAAGAGCCCGAGGCGGTACTGCACCAGGCCGAGCACGTGCAGCATTGCCGCCCGGCTCGCCGGTTGCTGGGCGAGCTGCGTGTCGATGCGCGCGGCGCCGCGCTGCACCAGCTCGGCGGCGGTGAGGTCGGCTGCCTTCTTGCCCTCGGGGTCGGCGGCGGTGAAGACATCAGTGAGGAAGGTGGCGATCGCCTGCGCTTTCGTCTCCTCGCTGCGCGCGGCTGCCGCCGCGGCGCGCGCTGCCGCCGCCGCTTGCTCGGCGCGACGGGTCTGGCGCAGCGCCACTACCAGGCCAGTGACGAGCGACAACAACGCCAGGGCCGCCGCTGCCACCGCCAGCCGGTGGCGGCGTACGAACCTGGCGGCGCGGTAGCCCGGCGAGTCGCGGCGGGCCCTGATCGGCCGGCCGTCGAGGAAACGCTGCAGGTCGTCGGCGAGGGCGGCGACCGACGCGTAGCGGCGCTCGGGGTCGCGGCGCAAGGCGGTCATGACGATGGTGTCGAGATCGCCGGCAAGGGTGCGGGCGAGGCGGCGCTGCTGGC
>DASYUP010000215.1:0-1643 GCA_036001185.1 Thermoanaerobaculia bacterium | reverse complement strand
CTGCTGACGGAGGAGGCCGGCGGCCGCTGCCTGGTGGTCGGCCGCCACGAAAAGGGCGACGAGGAGCGCCTCGACCTGGTGCTGGGCAAGCCCGGCGTCGTCGAGTGGATCGCCGCCGTGCTGCCGCCGGCCGCCGAGCGTCCCCTCCGGTAGGGGATCGCTCGGAGCCCGACCGCTCGGCCCCGCCGCCTGACTGCCTCAGTTCTCGGTCGCGCTGGAGTCGAGGATGAGGATCGGGTGCTCGTCGCTGGCCTTGCGCCGCGCGCCCCGGCGCACCACCTTCTCGAGCGCCGCCGCCGCCACCGGCATCCCGACGCCGAAGCCCTGCGCATAGTGGCAGCCGAGCTCGCGCAGCAGCTCCATCTGCATCGCCGTCTCCACCCCTTCGGCGGTGACCCGCAGGCCCAAGGCCGTCGCCATCGCCAGCGTGGCGCGGATGATCGCCAGGCCGCCGCGCGCCTGCCCGAGGCTGGCGACGAAGCCGCGGTCGATCTTGACGGTGTCGAGCGGGAACTGCTGCAGGTACGAAAGCGACGAGTAGCCGGTGCCGAAGTCGTCGAGCGCCAGCCGCACGCCGAGCTCCTTGAGCTGGCCGAGCAGCTCGCGGGTGCGGTCGGGGTCCTTCATCGCCGTGCCCTCGGTGATCTCGAGCTCCAGGCGGTGGGCGGGCATGCCGCTGGCGTCGAGCAGCGCCGCCACCTCGGCGACCAGCCCGGGCTGCGAAAGCTGGTGGGCCGACAGGTTGACGGCGACGCGGAAGGCGCCGAAGCGCTCCTGCCAGGCCACGCCCTGGGCGCAGGCGGTGCGCAGCACCCAGTCGCCCAGCGGCCGGATGAGCAGCGTCTCCTCGGCGACGGCGAGGAAGCGTTCGGGCAGCAGCAGCTCGCCGTCGCAGGGCCAGCGCAGCAGCGCCTCGGCGCCGATCACCATGCCGCTAGCGAGCTCGAGGATCGGCTGGTAGTGGAGCTCGAATCCGTTCTCGGCGAGCGAGGTGCGCAGCCGCGCTTCCAGCCGCAGCCGCTCGCGCGCGCGCTCGGAGAGCGCGTGGCCGCAGAGCTGGTAGTTGTTGCGGCCGAGCTCCTTGGCCAGATACATGGCGGCGTCGGCGTTGCGCAGCAGCGCCTCGGGGTCGTCGCCGTTTTCGGGGTAGAGGGCGACCCCGAGGCTGCCGGTGACGTACAGCCGCTCCCCCTCCACCATGCAGGGCTCGGCCACCGCCGACAGCAGCTTCTGGCCCACCGCCTCGGCGTCTTCGGCTTTGCCGATCTCCAGCAGCATGGTGAACTCGTCGCCGCCGAAGCGGCAGACGAAGTCACCCTCGCGCACGGCGCGCCGCAGCCGCTTGCCGAGCGTCTGCAGCACGCGGTCGCCGGCCGAGTGCCCCAGCGAGTCGTTGATGTGCTTGAAGCCGTCGAGATCGAGGAAGAGCACCGCCAAGCGGCCGTTGCGGGCGCGGGCGGTGATCAGCTTGGCCTCCAGGCGGTCGGTGAACGCGGCGCGATTGGGCAACCCGGTGAGCGGATCGTGGAAGGCCTGGTACTCGATCTGCGCCGCCCGGTCGCGGTCGTTGATGTGGCCGGCGACGAAGACCATCCCCGCCGGCGCGCCCAGCTCGTCGCGCATCATCGACACCGAGACCTCGA
>DASYUP010000214.1:0-9453 GCA_036001185.1 Thermoanaerobaculia bacterium | reverse complement strand
CAGGATGGCGCGGCGGCCGACGATCGAGATGTGGATGTGGTCCTGCTGCCCCTCGTGGAACAGCACCGAGAACTCACGTTCGCCGATGAGCTTGGCCAGGCCGTCGGTGGCCGCCACGTTGCCGGCGGTCAAGGAGGCGAGGGAGGTGGTGTCGAACTGGTCGACTTCGCCGGCGGAGGCGATCTGCTGCCCATTCTTGTCGATGAGGAAGACGGCCTTGGCGTTGGCGTCGTGCCGCAGGCGGCGCAGCGCCTCCTCGAGCTGCTCGAACTCTTCGCCGTAGATGACCAGGTTGGGCGAGGGCATACTCATCTCCGGAGCAGCGCCAAGGTATATCACATAAGGGGCTTGGGCCCTGTCGAGCCGGCCGCAGCGGCGCCCGCGGCGGCGACGAAATCGCCCCAGCTACGACGCACGCGGAGGCGCCGCGCGGCATCCCAATGCGGGGCGCGGCGAAGACGCAGGGGCGGGGTGGCGCCGAGGGCGGCGGCCGGCAGCGCGGCGGCGGCGAGGGCGGCCAGCCGGGCAGCGCCGCGCACCCCCGCCTCCTCCTCCGCCACCACCTCGACCGACAGGCCCGAGAGATCCGCCAGCAGGCCAGCGAGCCCGGGCAGGCTGGCGAGGCGGCCGCTCGCCCGCACCACCGCGGGCGCCATCCCGGCGGCGGCGAAGGCCTCGAGACAGTCGCACAGCCGCTGCGCCACGCCGGCGAGCACCGTGGCGAGCAGCTCGCGCCCACCGGTGGCGAAGGAGATCCCGCCCAGCAGCGCGCCGGGCGCGGGGCGCCACCAGGGAGCGCCGAGACCAACGAAGGCGGGCAGGAAGGCCGGCAGGCGCTCGGGGTCGAGCTCGCCGCCGCCCACCTCGGCGAGCAGGTCGACGCCCGCACCCACCAGACGCAGCGCCCAGTCGACGGCGCTGCCAGCGCTGTTGACCGACCCCTCGAGCTGGAAGCGGCGGCTCGCCGCCTGCGACCAGGCGACGGCGGCGAGCAGCCCCTCATGGCGGCGCGGCGCCTCGCCCACCTCGACGAGGGTGAAGGCGCCGGTACCGAAGTGGGCCACGGCCACGCGCTCGTCGCCCGCCGCCGCGCCGCTGCCGCCATTGCCCACCAGCGCCGCCTGCTGATCGCCGAGCAGGGCCAGCAGCGGGACGCCGGCGAGCGCGCCGTCGGCGAGGGCCCCGCGCCGCACGCTGCCGCGCGGTCCGGCGCTGGGGAGCAGCTCGGGCAACGCCGCGAGCGGAATGCCGAAGCGGCCGGCCAGCCCTTCGTCCCACCTTCCTTCGTCGAGCGCGTAAAGCAGCGTGCGGCCGGCGTGGCCGGGCTCGGTGGAAGCCTGGCCGGTGAGGCGGTGGACGAGGAAGGCGTCGAGCGTGCCCGCCACCACCTCGCCGCGCTCGGCTCCCGCCCGCGCGCCGCGGGTGGCGTCGAGCAGCAGCCCCAGCTTGCCGCCCGCGTAGTAAGGGGAAAGGCGCAGGCCGGTGCGGGCGGCGATCTCCGCCGCGTGCGGCTGCAGGCCCGCCACCCGCTCGGTCGCCGACAGGTCCTGCCAGGAGAGCGCCCGCGTGAGCGGCCGGCCGCCGTCGCGCTCCCACAGCAGGCAGGTCGAGCGCTGGCAGGCGAGGGCGACGGCATCGGCAGCGCCGGCACGCGAGAGCTCGACGAGGACCTGCGCCACCGACGCCAGCAGCTCCTCGGCATCGTGGCTGGCGGTGTCGCCCTCCCGCCGCAGGCCCACCGGCGCCTCGGCCCGTGCCCGCACGGCGCCGCGCTCGTCGAGCAGCGCTCCCTTGGTCGACGAGCTGCCCTGGTCGATGGCGGCGATCAGCATGCGGCGGCGAGCTCGCGCAGCAGCCGCGCCGGCCAGTCGGTGAAAACTCCGGCCACACCGAGGGCGAAGAGCTGGCGCGCGTCGGCGACGTCGTTGACGGTGTAGACGAGCAAGGGCCGGCCGGCGGCCGCCGCCGCGGCGATCAACCGCGGGGTCGCCAGGCGCCGGTGGGCGTGGACGCTCCAGGCGCCGAGGTCTTCGCCGACGGCGAGCAACGCGTCCCCCCGTCGCGACTCGAGGGGCGCCAGCGGCAGCGCCGGGGCGCGCTCGCGCAGCGCGGCCAGCAGCTCCCAGTCGAAGCTCGAGGCGAGGGTGTTCGGCCGCGCCGCCACCGCGTTCGCGAAGGCAGCGGCGAAGGTGTCGCGGTCCGCTTGCCGTCGCTTGAGCTCGAGATCGACCGGGAAGCCGGCCGGCAGGGCGGCGAGCAGCTCGGCGAGGGTGGGCACGACCCCACGCAGCGGCACGCCACCTGCGGGTGGAACGAGGGCGAGCGGCGTGGCGCGCAGCTCGGCGGCGGTGAGCCGCTCGACGACGCGATGATCGCCGGCGGGATGCGCGCCTGCCCCGAGGCGCGCCAGGTCCCAGTCGTGAAACACCACCAGCTCACCGTCGGCGGTGAGCTGCACGTCGACCTCGAGAGCCGGCGCTCCCTGCGCCACCGCCAGCAAGCAGGCGTCGACGGTGTTCTCGAGGCGCTCGCCCGAGGCGCCGCGGTGCGCCACCACCCAGGGGGGCGGCGGCAGAGTCATCTCAATGGAAGAACCGCCAGCCGCTCAGCACGTCCGCTTCCTGCAGCACCAGCGTGTGGCCGTCGAGCCGGTGGCGCAGAGGCGCCGGTCGGCAGCCGCTGGTGCCGGCGTTGACCTCCGCCAGCCGGACGGCGGTGCCGCACTTGTTGTTGACCAGCCAGTCGCCCTCCTGGCGGAAGCCCAGCTTGCGCTTGAAGTCGTTCTCGGCGGCGTCGAAGGCCACCTGCAGCTCGCCGCGGCGATCGCGGACCACCAGGAAGCGCACCTCCTGGTTGTTGGTGTTGAGGAAGTCGAAGAACCGCACTTTCCCCGGCGTCAGGCCGGCGAGGTCGACGCGCACGAAGCCGTCGCGACCGGGCTTCACCTGCTGCACGTCGCCCCGGTGGCGGCCGGGGTCGAGGGCCCACTCGGCGAGCACCACGGCGCCCATGAAGAAGGCGACGATGAGGATCCCGTGGCGCGGCCGCAGGCGGGTCACCACGACATTGTACCCATCGGCACCGCCCTCCGCAGGGTGGGCCCGGCGCCCGTCCATAGAATCCGCCCATGACGGCCCCCCCGCCGCTGCCTCCGACCGTGCCCGACCTGGTGCTTCCCGCCTTCGCCCTCGGCCACGGCAGCGACCGGATCGGCATGACCGGCGTGACCGTCATCCTCTGCCCCGCCGGCGCCACCGCCGCCGCCGAGGTGCGCGGCAGCGCCACCGGCACCCGGCAGTTCGACTCGCTGGTCGCCGGGCACCACATCGCCGGTCGCGCCCACGCGCTCGTCTTCGCCGGCGCCAGCGCCTTCGGCCTCGCCGCCGCCGACCCGGTGGTCGACTGGCTGGTCGCCCGCGGCCACGGCTTCCGCACCCCCGTCGGCGTGGTGCCGACCGTGCCGACGGCGATCCTCTTCGACCTCGCCTTCGGCGATCCCGCGGCGCGGCCCGGGCGGCCGCTGGTCGCGGCCGCCCTCGCCGCCGCGGGCCGCGGCGAGGTGCCGGTGGGCAGCGTCGGCGCCGGCACCGGCGCCACCGTCGGCAAGGCCCTCGGCCCGGCGCAGGGCATGAAGGGCGGCTTCGGTTTCGCCCGCCTCACCGTCCCCGGCGGCGTCACCGTCGCCGCCGCGGTGGCGGTCAACGCCGCCGGCGACGTCTGCGATCCGGGCAGCGGCCGCGTGATTGCGGGCTGCCGCGCGGCGCCCGACTCGTCGCAGCTGGTCGACGCGCGACGCGTCATGGCGGCGCTGCCCGCCGACAGCGAGCATCCGTGGGAGAGCCAGGCCAACACCACCCTCGCCGCCGTGCTCACCGACGCGGTACTGCCCAAGGCGGCGCTGCTCAAGGTCTGCCAGATGGCCTTCGGCGGCCTCTATCGCACGCTGGCGCCGGCCCTGTCGCTGTACGACGGCGACCTGGTGGTGGCGCTGGCCAGCGGCGAGCGTGCCGCCCACCCCCACCAGGTGGGCGTGCTGGCCGAGGAGGCGGTGGCCCGCGCCGTTGTCATCGCCGTCCGCGCCGCCGATGGCTTCGGCATCCTGCCGGCGGCGCGCGACCTGCCGCCGGCGCCCGTCACTCCGTCCGCAGGCTAACCATCGGCGCGATGCGCGCCGCGCGACGCGCCGGCACGTAGCAGGCGAGGAGCGACACGGCGGCGAGCGACGCCGCGGCCACGAGCAGGACCAGCGGATCCGCGCCGCCGACGCGGTAGAGCATCCCCGCGAGCACCCTGCCGAGGGCCAGCGAGAGCAGCAGCCCACCCACCAGGCCGATGGCGGCGAGCGACACCCCCTCGCGCAGCACCAGGCGCAGGGCATCGCTGGCGTTGGCGCCGATGGCCATGCGGATGCCGATCTCCCGCGTCCGCCGCGCCACCGCGAAGGCGCGCACGCCGTAGAGCCCCACCCCGGCGAGGAGGACCGCGACGAGACCGAAGAGGGTGAACATGCGCGCCGCGATGCGCATCACCCAGACGTCGAAAGCGCCATCGAGATGCTGGCGCAAGCTGCGCGCCGCGAGCACCGAGACCTGGCCATCCACCGCCGCGACCTCGCGCCGCGCGGCCGCCAGCAGTCGCGCCTCGGCAGCCGCCCCGCCACCCCCGAGCCGTACGTGGAGATTCATGTCCGACTGGTACACGGGCCCAAAGGGGAGGTAAACGTGCGGCTGGAGCCCCTCGCCGAGGAGGCTCTCCCGCACGTTGTCGACGATGCCGACGACCTCGACGGCCTGGGCCGGCGTCCTCTCCTCGTCGCGCGACCGCAAGCGGACGGACCGCCCCAGCGCGTCGCCGTGCGGCCACAGCCGCTCCGCCGCCAGGCGATCGAGGATGGCGACGGCCGGCGCCTCCCCGCCGCGCTCGCCAGAGGCGAACTCACGGCCGCGTAGCAGCGGGATCCCCAGCGTCGCGAAGTAGTCCTCGGCGACGATGTTGTAGCGCGCCGAGACTGCCTCGGCGGGCTTCGCACCGGCGGCGCCGGCAGGATCGCTGGCGCGCTGCAGGTCGCGGCCCAGCGACACCATGCCGAACGGCACCGTTGCGGCGAGGCTCGCCGAGCGCACTCCCGGCAGGGCGCGAAAGTGCTCGACGAGCGCGCGCAGCACGACCTTGCCACGCGCCGGGTCGTAACCGGCGAGGGCGGGATCGACCTCGACGATGACGCTCTCGTCGAGGCGGAAGCCGGGCTCGAGCGCCGCCGCCCGCAACGAGCTGCGGATGAACAGGCCGGCGGTCGACAGCAACATCAGCGAGAGCCCGAGCTGGCCGATGACCGGCAGGTTGCGACGGGCGAGCAGACGCCGGCGCCAGCCGCCGCGGGCGGCGTCCGGCACTCCGTTCTTGATCTCCGCCGCGACGTTCGGCCGCGACAGGTTCCAGGCCGGGCCGACGGCGAAGAGCACGGTCGAGAGCAGGCAGAAGGAGGCGGTGGCGACGAGCACCCGAACGTCGGGGAGGGGGCTGACCACCAGGTCGACGGGAGCGAGGCTGGCCAGCGAACGGGTCAGGACGGTGGTGCTCCAGGCGGCGACCAGCAGCCCGGCGGCACCGCCGGCGAGGGCGAGCAGCAGCCCTTCGGCGAAGAGCTGACCGAGGATGGAGCGGCGCCGCGCCCCCAGCGCCAGCCGGATGGCGATCTCGCGCCGGCGCGCATGGCCGCGCACCAGCATCATGCTGGCGACGTTGAGCGAGGCGACGAGGAGCACGATGCCGGCGAGGAAGAGCAGCAGCAGCGACGGCCCCCGCAGCTCATCGTCGTTCTGCGGACTGGGCGAGATGCTCAGGCGGGAGAGCGGGCGGGCGATGAAGGTCTGCCGTTCCGCCTTCGGCACCGCCGCCGAGAGGCTCGCCGCGGTGGCGGCGAGCCGCGCGTCCACCGCCGCTGGCGCCAGGCCGGGGGCGAGCCGCCCGACCAACATGAGGACGCGACTGCGAGGGCCGGCGAGCGGCAGCCGCTCACCCTCGAAGTCGTTCGCCACCCAGTCGTAGACGCCCAGCGGCAGGTAGAGCTCGGGGCTGATCATCGCCGTGGTGCCGGTGAACCCGGGCGGCGCGATGCCGACGACCGCGAAGGGCTTGCCGTTGACGTGCAGCGTCTTGCCCAGCAGGTCGGGGTCGGCTCCCATGCGCCGCCAGTAGGAGTCGCTGACGATCGCCACCGGCACGCCGCTGCCCGGCCGTTCCTCCGCGTCCCTGAAGGCGCGGCCACGAACGAGCGGCACGCCGAAGGCGGCGAAGTAGTTGGCCGAGACAACGTCGGCGAAGACGCGACGCGTGGCCTCGCCCTCCTGGACGCCGACCAGGCTCACGGCATGGGCGACGAGGCCGCGGAAGACCGTGTTGCGAGCGCGCAGCTCGGCGTATTCGGGATAGGAGAAGGCCCGGTAGCTGTCGGGTCGCTCGATGCTGCGGCTGTAGCAGCCGACCAGCGTCCCGGCGTCGGCGATGCGCAGCGGCTTGAAGAGCAGGGCGTTGACGAGGCTGAACATGGCGCTGTTGGCGCCGATGCCCAGCGCCAGCACCAGCACCGCGGTGGCGGTGAATCCGGGCTGCGCGAGCAGCAGCCGGGCGGCGCGTCGCAGGTTGCGGAGCTGGTCGCTCATCGATGTTCCCTTCCGCCTCTGCCGACTACTGGCCGGGGTTGGGGCCGGTCCGTCGGTTCCCTGAACTACGCGCGCGCGCCGCTAATGTTTACCGGCGGCTGCGCCCGCCGGCGCGCCAGCGCCGCGCAGGACCAGGGACCAACGGAAAGGAAACCGCACGCTGAGAGTCGCATCGGGCATGCCGGCGACCACGGCGGCCACTTCCCGCAGCCGGTAGCTGCGCTCGACCGAGACGACGCCGTCCGCGTAGGCGACCTCGCCGAGCCGGAGCAGGCGCAGCCCTGGCCGCACGAGCCAACGCAGCAGGGAGCTGTGCCGCAGATCGACGACGACCACCGCGCGCGCCACCCGTCGCATCTCGGCGAGCACACGGCGATTGTCGGCAGCATCGAAGTGATGGAAGAAGAGGTGCGAAAAGGCGCAGGCCACGGCCGAATCGCGCAGGGGCAGGGCCATGGCGTCGGCGACCAGCGGCCGCTGCGGCGAGCCGAAGCGCCGCCCCGCCAGCAGGTGCGACAGCTTGGCGTCGACGCCGATCACCCGCAGGGATCGTCCGCGCGCGGCGGCGTCGCGCTGCAGGTCGGCGGCGACGTGCCCGCCGCCGGCGCCGAGGTCGAGGACCCAGGGGGACTTGGAACCCGGCGGGAGGTCGTCGAGGGTGGCGAACACCGCGCGCCGCAGGTCGCGGCCGCCGAGCAGCAACCGGTAGACACGCTCGAGGTCGCGCAGCGCGACCTCCGCCTCGGCCGGCGGCACGCCGCGATCGAGTCGCTCGGGCTCCGCGTGGGCGGCGGGCGGCGACGGGGCGGCAAACGTCAAGCGCGTTTCATTGCCTCGGCGGGGCGCGGAGCGTAGCATGCGCCCGCTACCCGCACGTACATGTCGACCTCGTCCCAGTCGCTCGCTCGGGCCGCTCCGTTCGTGTTGCCCCTGCTGGCCGCCGGCGCGCTCGGCGCCGCGGTCCACGCGCTGCCTGCCGACACCCCGGCGCTCTGGCGACTGTTGTTGCTGGTCATCGCTGCCGCCGCCGGCGGGCTGTCGCGGGCCATCACCTTCGGCCTCGGCGCCGGCGCCGCCGCGCTGCCGCTGGCGCGCGACCTGTTCGGCTGGGGTGGAGCGGCGGTGGTGGCCACCGCCGCCGCCGCCCTCACCCGCATCACGCCGGTGATCAGCAGCAGCGGCGAGCGCCGCTCGAGCAGGTCGCGCCTGCGGCGGACGATCACTGACACCGTGCTGCACGGCCTGGCGGGGACCGGCGCCGCGCTGGCCTGGGGGATGCCGCTGCCAGCGCCTCTGCGGCCGCTGGCCGCCGCCCTCGCCTGGCTCGTCCTGCTGGCGGGGCTACCGCCGCTGCAACGGCGCCTCGCGCGCATCCCCGCGCCACCCGCTCCCTGGCGGCGCCTCGGCGGCCTGGTGCTCGACGCCGGCGGCTGGGCCACCGGCGCCCTGCTGATGGCGGTGCAGGCGCGCAGCGGCTGGACCCTCACCTTCGTCCTGCTGCTCACTTTCTCGCTGCTCGCTGCCGAGACCGGGCGGCAGCGCCAGCTGCGACGTCGCGCCGAGGTCGGCCGCGAGGCGCTCGAGCGCCTCGGCCGTGCCGGCGAGCGGCTGGTCGCCAGCCCGTCGGCCACCGCCGACGTCGCCGTACGGGTGCTGCAGGAGTGCCGGCAGGTTCTCCCGTTCTCCTGGTTCCACCTCGAGGTGACGCTTCCGGGGACCGCCACCGGCAGCTGGCACGCCGGGCCCGACGGCCGCCTGCGCGAGGGGTGGCCGCGCCCCCCGGCCCACGCGCCGCCGCTCCCCGGGGTGCACCGCCGCGCCGCCTGGGACGTGCTCGAGCGCCGGCTGCTGTCCGGCGGCGTCGAGCTTGCCCGCCTCACCCTCTGGTGCGACCCGCGACGGCTGCGCCCCGAGGCGGTGCCGCTCTTCGAGCAGCTGCTGCCGCAGCTCGCCGGTCTCGTCCACCGCTCCGAGCTCGACCGCCAGGCGAACCAGGACCCCTTGACCGGCGTGGCGTTGCGGCGAGTGCTCGACGTGCGGCTGGCCGCCAGCTTCGAGTGCAGCCGCGAGGGCGGCGAGCCCCTGGCGCTGGCGCTGCTCGACCTCGATTTCTTCAAGCGCATCAACGACCGCTTCGGTCATGCCGCCGGCGACCGCGCCCTCGTCGCGGTGGCCGACGAGCTGCGGCGCCACCTGCGCGACAACGACCTCTGCGCCCGCTACGGCGGCGAAGAGTTCACGCTGCTGTTTCCCGGCCTCACCGGCAGCGCCGCCCTCACCATCGTCGAGCGGCTACGCGGCCAGGTCGAGGAGCTGCAGGTGGAGGTCGACGGCGCCCGCCTGCCGCTGTCGCTGTCGGCCGGCGTCGCCGCCTACCCGGAAGTCCCCTGCCGCACCGCCGAGGAGCTGCTGCAGCTCGCCGACGAGGCGCTCTACGAGGCCAAGCGGCTGGGGCGCAACTGCTGCCTGCTCCACGCCGGCCGCGGCCGCTACGTCGATGGCAAGGGGCGCGACGTCGACACCGGCGAGGAGAGCGCGCCGCGGGCGCCGCAGATCTTCGCTTGACCTCAGTCAGTGTTCTGGGTCACACTTGAGTCGCAGCGCAAAAGTCACGGCGGCGGTGGTGGCGGGGCCCGGCTGGGGCTGGCTCGCCTTCGCCAGGCCCCAGCCGCGGCGCTGTTTCCACACCACGAGGAGGTCTCGCTCATGAGCTCGAAGCGCCTTCTGCAGTCGCTCCTGCTCCTCGCCCTCGTCCCCGCCTGGGCTCGGGCTCAGGGCGCCGGCCAGCTGG
>DASYUP010000213.1:0-7221 GCA_036001185.1 Thermoanaerobaculia bacterium | reverse complement strand
GCGTCACCCCGGACCGCCGGCCGATCGAGCGATCAGCCGGCGAGCCGGCGGCGGGCGAGACGGGTCAACGGGTGGTCCTCGCCGTGCAGGGCGGCCAGCTCGCGCGCCGCCTCGGCGAGCAGCTCGCGCGAGGGTCGCGAGCGAGTCGCGGGGTCGATGGCGAGTGCCAGCCAGAGGCGGACCTCGGCATTCTGCGGCGCCGCCTCGCCGCGCCGGCGGCGGTCCTCGGCGAGGGCCTTCTCGAGCGCTGCCTGCGCTTCGGCCCGGGCGCCGCGGGCGAGCCGCACGCGCGCCAGCACGACGCCGGCATCGATGACGCGGGGATTCTGCGCGTCGGCGGCGGTGAAGGCGGCGAGCGCCCGCCGCGCCGCCGCCTCGGCCGCGGGCAGCTGGCCGTCGTCGCCGGCCTCGAGCAGGTCCTGGGCGAGGGCCAGACGCGCGGCGGCGGCACCGATGCTGTCCTCGCCCATGGCGCTGCCGAGAATGCGCAGAGCCTCGGCGTGGAGCGCCGCCGCCCGCTGCCAGTGACCCTCGAGCCGGTGCACGATGCCGAGCTTGCGCAGCATGCCGGCGACCGGCGTGCTCTCGGCGCCGTCGACCTGGCGATCGAGCGCCACCGTCGCCTCGAGCTCGCGCTCGGCTTCGGCGAGGCGGCCCAGCTCGGCGAGCGCGAAGCCGCGGTTGGATCGCCAGGCGAGCACCGCCGCGCTGTCCTCGCCGAGCCGCGGGCGGCCGAGCGCCAGGGCCTCGTCGATCGCCGCCAGGGCCTGCCCGTAGTGGCCGAGCTGGCTCTGGTCGACGGCGATGGCGTTGAGACAGGAGGGGATGTGGGGCTCGGCAGGGTCGATCGCCCGGTAGATGGCGAGCGCCTCCTCTCCAGCAGCGATGGCCGCGACGTGCCGCCCTTGATCGGTGAGCAGGTTGGAGTACTCGCGCAGCGAGAAGGCAAGCCAGGGGTGATGCGGGCCGAGGGCGCGGCGGCGGATGGCGATGGCACGCTGGAAGTAGGGCTCGGCCTCGGCGTAGCGCCCGGTCCAGGTGAGCGTCGAGCCGAGGTTGTGGCAGACCCGGGCGACCTCGGGATCGCCCGGGCCGAGCTTCTGCTCGAGCAGGGCCAGGGCCTTCTTGGCGGTGGCGATCGACTCGTCGTAGCGCTCCAGGCTGTCGAGGGAGACGGCGACGTTGGCGAGCTCGCGGACGGTGGCGAGGTCCTCCGGTCCGAGCCGGATGCGATCGATCGCCGCCGCCTCCTGTTCCAGCGCCAGCGCCTCGGTGGAGCGCCCGAGGTCTTCCAGCACCATGGCGTCGATGCTGGCGGCGCGCGCCACCTCCAGGCTGTCGCGCGGGTAGCTCCGACGCGCTCGCAGCAGCGCCTCACCGGCGGCGGCGCCGGCGGCCTCGAAATCGCGCTGCTCGCTGCGCGCGACGGCGAGGGCATCGAGCGCGGCGAGCAGCTCGGGGGCTCCCGGGCCCAGCCGTTGGCGGGCGAGCGCGATGGCGCGCCGGGCGTGGCCGGCGGCCTCCGGGTAGAGGCCGAGCCCGTTCTCGACTTCGGCGACGGTGCCGAGCAGCTCCACCGCCACGCTGGGGTCGCCGGCGAGCTGGCTCGAGATCCGTCCGGCGCCGGTGGCGAGCAGCTCGCTGGCGGTGATCGTGCGGCCGCGCGCCGCCGCCGGGTCGGAGCCGCGGAAAATCGCCACCAGCACCGACTTCACCTGATTGGCGCGCGCCGCCTGCCGGCGTGCCAGCAGCGCCGCGCGGTCGGCGCGGTCGGCCTGCCAGAGGGCGGCGACGAGCCCGCCGACCAGTGACAGCAGCACCACGGACGCGGCAGCAATGCCGAGACGGTGGCGGGAGACGAACTTGCGGCTGCGGTAGGCGAAAGAATCCGCCCGCGCCGCGATCGGCCGGCCGGCGAGGAAGCGCTCGATGTCCTCGCGCAACGCCGTCGCTGTCGGGTAGCGGCGCGCGGCCTCCCGGCGCAGGGCGGAGAGGACGATGGTGTCGAGGTCGCCCTCCAGCCGTCGCGCCCAGCGCTCGCGCTCCCGCTCGGTGGAAAGCGGCAAGCCCTGCGGCGATGTCGGGTCGAGGCGGCGCACCCGCCGGCTCGGCCGCTCGGTCTCCTCGCCGGCAACCTCGGCGGCGAGCGCCACCGGCGAGCCGCTCGAGCGACGGTGAGGCAGCTCGCCGCTGAGCAGCTCGTAGAGGACGACGCCGAGCGCGTAGACGTCGGTCGCCGCGCTCATCGGCTCGCCGAGGATCTGCTCGGGCGCCGCGTAGTCGGGGGTCATGATGCGTGCGTGCTGCACGGTCTCGCCGCCTGCCTCCTCGCCGCCGAGCAGCTTGGCGATGCCGAAGTCGAGCAGGATCGGCTCCCCCTCGGCAGTGACCAGGATGTTGGCGGGCTTGAGGTCGCGATGGACCACCAGCCGCTGGTGGGCCGCCTCGACCGCCCGGCAGCAGGCGACCAGCAGCCGCAAGCGCGCCTCGATGTCGAGACCGCGCGCCTTGGCGAAGCGGGTGATGGGCTCGCCGGTGACCTTCTCGACGACGAAGAACGGCCGGCCGTCGGCGGTGGCGCCGCCATCGAGCAGTCCGCAATGCCGGGGTGGGCGAGGCGAGCGAGGATCTGCCGCTCCTGCAGGAAGCGGCGCAGGATCTGCTCGGAGTCGAGCCCACGCTTGAGCAGCTTGAGGGCAGCAGTCTGCGCAAAGGCGCCATCGGCCCGCTCCGCCTCCCACACCTCGCCCATGCCGCCGCTGCCCAGCGGCGCGACCAGGCGCCAGGCACCGATGCGGTCGCCGCCGGCGGCCGCCGGGTGCGGTGCCAGCGACGGGTCGGCCGCGAGCGCCTCGGCGAGCGCGGCGCCCAGGTCGGAGGAATCGACAGCGAGGACGTCCGGCGAGCCCTCACCCACCGCCAGCAAGGCGGTGAGGTCGGCGGCGAGATCGGGACGGTTCGCCGCGATCCGGCCCAGCCGCGCGGCCTGCTCGGCCGCCGCGCATCCGTCGAGCTCGTCGAACAACCGGTCGAGCTCGGCGAACCGGCCCGGGTCGGTCAAAGCGCTGCGGGGCCGAGGCCCGTTAGCCGCTGGATCCCGCGGCGACGAGCTCATGGTGAAGGAACGCCCGCGCCTTGTACCAGTCGCGCTTGATCGTGCGCTCCGAGAGGTCGAGGGCGCTGCCGATCTCCTCGAACGTGAAGCCGCCGAAGTAGTGCAACTCGACGATCTCGGCAAGCCGGGCGCTCATCGCCGCCAGGCGGTCGAGGGCCGCGTCGAGGGCGAGCAGCGCCGCCGGCCGGCCATGGATCTGGAAGCGCGCGTCGGCCATGGTTCGCTCGTCGATCTCCAGCGGCTCCGCGCCGAGCCCTCGCTTGGCCGTGCCCTTGCGGCGGGCATGGTCGACGAGGATCTGGCGCATGGCACGGGCGGCGACGGCGAAGAAGTGTTGGCGGTCGCGTTGCCCGAGGGCGGCGGGCTCGACCAACCGCAGGTAGAGCTCGTGCACGAGTGCCGTCGGCGTGACGCTGTGGCCCGCCCCCTGCTGGGCGATGCGGTAACCGGCCAGACGGCGCAGGTCCTGGTAGACGAGGCGAAAGAGCTGTTCGTGGGCGACGCGATCCCCCCGACCCGCCGCCGCGAGGAGCTGAGTCACCTCGCCCGGCCGAGCCGTGTCGTCCGGCTGGGCACCGTCGCCCGCCGCCGGATCCTGCCGCGGGGGGTCCAAGCGGGGGAATTCTAGCTCTCCCGGCGCGTGAGGCCGCCAAGGGTTCTCACCGGCACATCGAACGTCTCAGGGGGCCTTCGCCGCCCAGGCGGAGGTGTTGCCGCTCTCGAAGCCGTCCGCGAACAGGCCGACGACGTTGGTAAAGCAGTAGATGTGGCTGATCTTGTCGCACGAGCGCGTGCCGGCTTCCGTCCAGCTCCCGGTGGCCACGTTGCCGAAGCCGAAGGTCGCGACGTCACCAGCGCTGGCACTGGTCCAGCCGTTGCAGTCGAAGCCCGACGGCTGGCCGGGCGCTGTCGTCCCGGTGAACGCCTGGTAGGCGTTGTGGATCCCCAGGTCATCGACCTCGATGTCCGCGGCGAGGGCTGCGTCGCTGGGCGTGCCGGAGACCAGCCAGTCCTTGGTCGCCCCAATCTCGACGCCCCCCGGGCGGCGGAAGGGGCCATCGATGGTGAGGCGATCGATGGCGGCGGTAGACCCCGCCGACAGCCAGGCACGGAAGGACGCGGGGGCGACGTAACCGGCCGCCGCGGCCAGGGTCTGGCAGATGGCGTCGCCGGCCGCCAGCCCGGTGTGGCCTTGCGCCTCGCTCCAGCTTCCCAGGTTGCCCGTCCCCAGCGCCGAGCTCACGAAGACGAAGGCGCCGGGACGGCCGAAGCTCGGCAGGTCGTCACCGAGGCCGGTCTCGAAGCAGAGCAGCCGGCCATCGCTGGCGCAGTCGATCGACGACGCCTGGTTCCACCAAATCGACCCGCCGTGCGTCTCGCCGATCTGGTGGTCCTCCATCAACGAGCTGCTCGTCCAGTCGCTGCAATCGGCGGCGACGCCACCCGGTCGCGCGGTGGTGCCATCCTCCCAGGTCCCGGTGTGCACGTAGCTCGGCGGTACTGGAGAACCCGTTTCGGCGATCATCGCCGGGTAGAAGATGATCCTGGTGGTGCTGGTCAAGCTTTGCAGCTTGTGCGCGAAGGGCTTGCCATCCATGCGCACCCAGGGCCCAGCGTTGGGCAGCGACGCCTGGCCGCAGTTGCTGGCTCGTTTGCCGCTGAAGCCAGCGACGTGGCAGAAGGCGTCGGTCGCGTCGGTAGACAGCCAGGCGCGGAACCCGCTGGCGTTGCTCAGGCCGGCGCTGGCCGCCAGGTTCTGGCAGGTCTTGTCGCCGGCCGCGCGGCCGGCGGAGTTGCCGGCCTGCGGCCAGGTGCTCAGATCGCCATTGCCGCTCGCCGAGGTGACGAACATCCGCTTGACGGCGGCTCCCGCCGGACCGCTCGCCGCGGTGGCAACCAGCATCAGGGTGATGACGAGAACGTGGAACGGGCGCCGATCGGGCATGGAGCACCTCGCTGCAAGCGGGAGGGTGGGCTGGGGCATGGCTGCACCATCCACGCAAGCGGCGAGGGGAAAGGGACATCGGGAGCGACGCCCCCGGCAGGCGCCGGCGTCTGGGGGTCAGGCGCCCAGGCGCTCGAAGGCGAGCTGCAGCAGCGTCTTCTGCTCGAGCGCGTGCGCCTTCGCCGAGCCGGTCGCCGGGCTGGCGCTCTCGCTGCGCTTGACGGTACGCACGCGGCGGCCGCCGGCGAGGCGCTCGAGCCGCGGCACGGCGTAGAAGAGCGCCCCCTGATTGGCCGGCTCCTCCTGCACCCAGAGCAGCTCGCGCACCTCGCGATGGCGGTCGAGCAGCGCCGACACCTCCTCCTTGGGGAAGGGGTAGAGCTGCTCGAGGAAGACCACCGCCGTGACGCCGTCCTTGCGCCGCCGGCGCTCGGCCTTGAGCTCGTGGCCAACTTTGCCGCTGCAGAAGAGCAGCCGCTCGGCATGCGGCATCTCGGGGTCGTCGAGCACCGGCGCGAAGCGCGGCCGCGCCAGGTCGGCGATGGGCGAGGCCGCCTCCTTCGCCCGCAGCATGCTCTTGGGCGTCATCACCACCAGCGGCTTGCGCCAGGTGCGCAGCGCCTGCCGGCGCAGGAGGTGGAAGTACTGCGCCGCCGTCGACGGCTGGGCGACCTGCAGGTTGTCCTCGGCGGCGAGCTGCAGATAGCGCTCGAGCCGCGCCGAGGAGTGCTCGGGGCCCTGCCCCTCGTAGCCGTGGGGCAGCAGCAGCACGAGGCCGGAGAGCAGGCCCCACTTGTCCTCGCCGGCGGCGAGGAACTGGTCGATAGGCACCTGGGCACCGTTGGCGAAGTCGCCGAACTGCGCCTCCCAGAGCACCAGCGCCTCGGGAAAGTCGCGCGAGTAGCCGTATTCGTAGCCGAGGATCGCCGCCTCCGAGAGCGGCGAGTCGAAGATCTCGAAGAACGTCCCGCCGAAGCCGTCGCCGCCGCGGGCGAGGGCCGCTGCCGGCTCCACCTCGTGCTCGTCCTCGACGTCGATGAGCACGGCGTGGCGCTGGTTGAAGGTGCCGCGCCGGCTGTCCTGGCCGGTCAAGCGCACCGGCACCCCCTGGTCGAGCAGCGAGCCGAAGGCGAGCGCCTCCGCCATGCCGTAGTCGACCGGACGCTGGCCGTGGCCCATCTCGCGACGCTGCTCGAGCAGCTTCCCCACCTTGGGGTGGAGGTGGAACCCGTCCGGCGCGGTGGTCAGGGCGTCGGCGAGGCGGGCGAGCTCGGCCTCGGGGAGGCCGGTGTCGACCTCGAGCGCGGGCTCCCAGAGGCCGCCGCGATAGGCGTTCCAGTAGTCGGGCAGCGTCGCCAGGCGCGGCTTGCGCTCCATCGCCTCGGCGCGCTGGTGGGCCTCGCCGAGCTCGCTCTGCACCTGCTGCACCATCCCCTCGAGCCAGGCAGGATCGGCGCCGCTCTTCTCGGCATAGGAGCGCCACAGCGGCGGCAGCTTCTCGATGGCGGCGTAGAGGCGCGGCTGGGTGATGGTCGGGTCGTCGACCTCGCTGTGGCCGTGGCGCCGGTAGCCGATGAGGTCCACCACCACGTCGGTGGCGAAGCGATGGCGGAACTCGGCGGCCAGGCGCGCCACCCGCACCACCGCCTCGGGGTCCTCGGCGTTGACGTGGAAGATGGGCACCGGCAGCCGCTTCGCGACGTCGGTGGCGTAGCGGGTGGAGCTGTACTCGCGCGGCTCGGTGGTGAAGCCGATGAGGTTGTTGGCGACCAGGTGGATGGTGCCGCCGACCTGGTAGCCCGGCAGGTCGGCGAGGTTGAGCACCTCGGCCACCATCCCCTGGCCGGCGAAGGCGGAGTCGCCGTGCACCATCACCGGCACCACCTTGCGCGCCCCGCCTTCGCCCAGCCGCCGCTGGCGAGCGCGCACGCGGCCGAGGATCACCGGATCGACGGCTTCGAGGTGCGACGGGTTGGAGGCCAGGTGGATGGCGACCCGCTTGCCGTCGGGGGAGGTGTAGCTGCCGGTGGCGCCGAGGTGGTACTTGACGTCCCCGCCGCCCAGCACGCTGCGCGGATCGACGTCCTCGAAGCCGGCGAGGATCTCGGCGGGGTCGCGGTTGACCACCGTCGCCATCACCGTCAGGCGGCCGCGGTGGCTC
>DASYUP010000212.1:0-4197 GCA_036001185.1 Thermoanaerobaculia bacterium | reverse complement strand
AAGCGGTTGCTCACGTGCGGTGGGCGGTCAGGGACATAGAATCCGGCGATCCCGCGGGATGCTACCTGACAATGACGGCGACCACTCCCCAGGCTGACGGCGCGATCCCGGCGCCGCGGCGCGCCCTCGGCAGCCTCGCCGCGAGCCTGCTTGCCACCGTCACCGGCAACCTCTTCCTCGTCCTCGGCAGCGTGGTCTTCGCCACCCTCACCGTGCTCTTCGGCTGGATCCCGTTGCCGCACGGGAGCCGCGTCTTCTATCCCCTGGTGCGAGTGTGGAGCCGGCTGCTGCTGCTCGCCAGCGGCGTGCGCCTCAGGAGCGAGCAGGAGGCGCCGCTCACCCCCGGCACCGCCTACGTCTTCCTCTCCAATCACCAGAGCCTGTTCGACATCCCGGTGCTGCTGGCGACCCTGCCGCTGCCCGCCCGCTTCATGGCCAAGCGCGAGCTGTTCCGCATCCCCATCTTCGGCTGGGGGCTGCGGGTGGGCGGCTTCATCCCGGTGGCGCGCGGTAGCCAGAGCGCGCGCGACAGCTTCCGCGCGGGCAGTGAGAAGCTGCAGCGCGGCCAGTCGGTCCTGCTGTTTCCCGAGGAGACCCGCTCGGAGGACGGCCGCCTGCTGCCCTTCAAGCGCGGCGGCTTCCTGCTGGCGCAACGGGCGGGGCGGCCGGTGGTGCCGGTGGGCATCGGCGGCACCATCGCCGTGCGCCCGCGCAGCAGCTTTCGCATCCACCCCGGTCGCGTGCTGGTGCGCTACGGCGCGCCCATCGATCCGGCGGCGGCAGGGCGCCGCGAGGGGGCCTCGCTGCAGGCGCTCGTCCGCGACCGCATCGCCCAGCTCGCCGGCGTCGAGGCGCCGCCGGTGAGCGCCGCTGTGCCCGAGCCTGCGGACAGCGGTGGCCCGGGTGGTAACGTAAGCGGCCCCTGACCGTCATCGCGAGGGCCCACTTGGGCCCGTGGCGGTCTCGGCGCCGAGATCGCCACGCTTCGCTCGCGATGACAGGGGGAAGTGACATGGCCAACGATCTCGAATCACTCGTCTGGGAGGCGCTGCGTGGCGTCCGCTTCCCCGGCATGAGCCGGGACATCGTCTCCTTCGGCTTCGTCGACAAGGTGCGCGTGGAGGGCGGCGAGATCGCCGTCGACCTCGCCATCGTCACCCACAACGCCGAGGCGGCGCAGCGGGTGCGGGCGGAGACCGAGGAGGCGCTGCGGGCGCTGCCCGGCGCCACCGCGGCGCGAGTCGAGCTCAAGCTGTCGGTGCCGCCCAGCCGCGCCGAGGGCGCGCAGCAGGCGCTCGCCCGCGACCCGCGGCTCATCCCCGAAGTGACGCACGTGGTGGCGGTGGCTTCCGGCAAGGGCGGCGTCGGCAAGTCGACGGTGGCCGCCAACCTGGCAGTGGCCCTCGCCCGCCTCGGCCACCGCGTCGGCCTGCTCGACGCCGACATCTACGGCCCGTCGGTGCCCACCATGTTCGGCATCCACGAGCGGCCGCGGGTGGTCGGCAATCGGGTCGTCCCCTTCGAGCGCTACGGCGTGAAGCTGATGTCGCTCGGCTTCGTCGTCGACAACGATCAGCCGGTGATCTGGCGCGGGCCGATGGTGATGAAGGCGCTCGAGCAGATGCTCGGCGACGTCGAGTGGGGGGCCCTCGACTTCCTGGTCGCCGACTTCCCGCCCGGCACCGGCGACGCCCAGCTCACCATGGCGCAGAAGATCCCCATGGCCGGCGCGGTGGTGGTGACGACGCCGCAGGACGTGGCGCTCATCGACGCGCGCAAGGGTCTCGCCATGTTCCGCAAGCTCAACGTGCCGGTGCTCGGCATCGTCGAGAACATGGCCAGCTTCGTCTGCCCCCACTGTGGCGAGGAGACGGCCATTTTCAAGCAGGGCGGCGGCGAGCGCACCGCCGCCGAGCTGCAGACCGACTTCCTCGGCCGCATCCCGCTCGACGCCGCCATCGTCGAAGGCGGCGACGCCGGCGTGCCGATCGTCGTCGGCCAGCCCGACGGGCCGCACGCGCTCGCCTTCCGCCGCGTCGCCGAGGCGGTGGTCGGCGCCGTCGACCGGCAGTCGCGGCAGCCGATGAGCATCGTGTGACGCGTCCTCGCGTCATCGCGAGGAGCGAAGCGACGCGGCGATCTCGGCGTCATGGCTGGCGCCGCCGGCCCTAGTGATGGTCGACGACGGCCCCCTGGCAATACTCGCCGACGCCCACCTCAACGGCCCCGGGGGCGACGCGGCGCCGCTGCTGGCGCAGCTCGCCGAGCTGCCGGGGCGCGGCTGCCGGCGGCTGCTCTTCCTCGGTGACCTCTTCCAGGCCTGGGTGGGGTACAAGCAGTTCGAGCCGCCCGGGCTCGCCGAGCTGCTGGCGGCGGTGACGGCGCTGCGGGCGCGCGGCATCCGCGTCGACTACCTCGAGGGCAACCGCGACTTCTTCCTCGCCAAGAGTCCCTACGCCGACTTCTTCGACCTCGTCGGCGACGAGGTCGCCTTCACGGTCGGCGGCGTGCGCTACCTGGCGGTCCACGGCGACGGCCTCGACGACAAGGACGTGCAGTACCGGCTCTGGCGGCGGGCCACCAAGTCGCTGCCCAGCCGGCTGCTGGTGCGTTCGCTGCCGGCCCGCGTCGCCCGGCGTCTTGTAGACTCCACCGAGCGCAAGCTCGCCCAGACCAACTTCAAGCATCGGGTCGCGATCCCCGCCGCCGCCATCGAGCGCTTCGCGGCGCGGCGGCTGGCGGCGGGGCACGACGTGCTGCTCCTCGGTCACTTCCACGAGGAGCGACGGTGGCCGGTGGCGGGCGGCGAAGTGTGGCTGCTGCCGGCCTGGTTCGAGAGCCGGCGTCTGGAATGGGTTACCTGAGTGCGCATCACCCTGCTCGGCACGGGCACGTCGACCGGCGTGCCGGTCATCGGCTGCCACTGTCCCGTCTGCAGCTCGCCCGACCCGCGCAACAAGCGGCTGCGGCCGGGAGCGCTGGTCGAGCTACCGGCGGGCGCGGCGCTCATCGACACGCCCACCGACCTGCGGCAGCAGGCGCTCGTCCATGGTATCGAGCGGGTGGACGCGGTGGTCTACACGCACTCACACGCCGACCACATCCTCGGGCTCGACGAGATCCGGGTGTTCAACTTCCGCCAGCAGGCGGTGATCCCCTGCTACGGGCCGGCCTCGGCGCTGGCCAACATCCGCCGCACGTTCGCCTACTCCTTCGAGGAGGGGCAGGAGGGGGGCGGCAAGCCGAAGATCGAGCTGCTGCCGGTCGCCGGGCCTTTCACGCTGCTCGGTGTCGAGTGGGTGCCGGTGCCGGTGCGTCACGGCACCACCGAGGTGTTCGGCTACCGGCTGGGCCCCTTCGCCTACGTTACCGACGTCAGCTTCATCCCCGAGGAGAGCTTCGCGCTGCTGGCCGGCGTCGACACGCTGGTGCTCGGCGCACTGCGCTTCCGGCCGCACTCCACCCACTTCTCGATTCCCGAGGCGATCGCCGCCGCGCAGCGCATCGGTGCCCGCCGCACGCTCTTCACTCACCTCGCCCACGAGGTCGATCACACCGCCCCGCGCGAACCGCTGCCGCCGGGCGTCGAGCTGGCGCATGACGGGCTCGCCTTCGACTTCTGAGGCGCGGGCGATCCGCCCGGGGCCGGTGGGCGGCAGCCTGCGGGTGCCGCCGAGCAAGAGCGTCACCCACCGGCAGCTGGCGCTGGCGCTGCTCGCCGGCGCCCCGGTCGAGGTGCGGCGGCCGCTGGTGGCCGAGGACAGCGCGCTCTTCCTCGGCGCGCTGCGCGGCGCCGGCTGGAGCGTCGAGGAGCTGCCCGGCGCGGTGCGGTTGACTCCCGGCAGCGCGCCGCCGCGGGCGATCGTCGACTGCGGCAACGCCGGCACCCTGCTGCGCTTCCTGGTGGCGCTGCTCGCCACCCAGCCGGGCGAGTGGACCCTCGACGGCACCCCGCGCCTGCGCGAGCGCCCGGTGGGGCCGCTGGTGGCGGCCCTGCAGCAGCTCGGCGTCGGCGTGCGCTGGGGTGGCCGGCCCGGTTACCCGCCGCTCACCATCGCCGGCGGCTCTTTCGCCGGCGGCGCCGCGACGGTGGACGCCGGCGAGTCGAGCCAATACCTCTCGGCGCTGCTGCTCGCCGCGCTGCGCGCGCCGCGGCCCACCACGCTGCGAGTCACCGCCCTCACCTCGGCGCCCTAC
>DASYUP010000211.1:0-7024 GCA_036001185.1 Thermoanaerobaculia bacterium | reverse complement strand
ATCCCTCTGCACCACCAGCCGGCGCTCGAGCCCTGGCTGCCAGCCGGGCTGTCGCTGCCGGCGGCGGAGGCGGCGGCGCGCGAGGTGCTCTGCCTGCCTCTCTATCCGCAGCTCGCCGAGTCCCAGGTCGACACCGTTTGCGCCGCGGTGCGTGCCCTCTTCGGCGACTAGTTGGCATTCCACCGCTGACGAGCAGGAAGCAGGTGGCGAGCAGCGCCGCGCGCGGCGCTGCGCGGTCAGCCGGTATATCGCTCAGCCGGCATAGAGGACCCACAGCACCACCGCGCTCCACAGGCCGACGTTGACCAGGAACGGGGGATCGCTGAGGACGTCCTCGGTGGGATTGGCGTGACCGGGCCGCTGGTACATCAGGTAGAGATAGCGGAACACCCCGAACAGCACCATCGGCACGGTGTAGAGCAGCCCGCGCCCGTGCTTGTGCACCGACTCGTCGGAGATGGCGTAGAGCGCGTAGGAGAGCACCGTCGAGGCGGTGACGACGTTGATCATCTGGTCGAGGAAGGCGGGGCTGTATTGCGACAGCACCCGTCGCTGGTCGGCGGCGCGGTCGGCGAGCAGCAGCAGCTCGTGGCGGCGCTTGGAGAAGCCGAGGACGAGGGCGACGAAGATGGTGCACAGCAGCAACCACGACGACACCGCCACGCCGACCGCTGCCGCCCCTGCCTCGATGCGCAGCACGTAGCCGATGGCGAGCACCATCACGTCGACGATCACCAGGTGCTTGAGGTACCAGGAGTAGAGGGCGTTGAGCAGCAGGAAGGCGAGCAGCAGCGCCAGCGGCAGCCGGCCGAGAGCGGCTGCGCCGGCGAGGGCGGCGACGGTGAGCGCCGCCGCCACCGCCGCCGCTGCGCCCACCCCCAGCGCGCCGCTGGCAATGGGACGCTGGCGCTTGAGCGGGTGGTGGCGGTCCGCCTCGCGGTCGCGCACGTCGTTGAGCAGGTAGACCGCCGAGGAGCCGGCGCAGAAGGCGGCGAGCGCCAGCAGGGCATGACCGAGGGCGGCATGGTCCGCCAGCCGGTGCGCGAACACCACCGGGGCGAGCACGAAGAGGTTCTTGACCCACTGTTGGGGTCGCATCGCCCGCAGCAACGCTGGCATGGGCGGGTATTGTACGCACGCTCCGCGTTCTTCCCTGGCACGCATGCAGCCGCTGGCCGACCGCGCCGCCGACCGCCTCGCCGGCCCCCGCTCCGGCGGGGTCGCGCTGCTCGTCTTCGCGGCGCCGGTCGTCTTGCTGCAACTGCTCGCTGTCGCCACGCTGGTGGTGGGGCGCGACACGCTCTACCTGCGTGACGTCCTCACCACCCACCTGCCGATGAAGCAGGCCGAGGCGCTGCTGCTGTGGCACGGCGCGCTGCCGGTGCTCGATCCCTTTCGCGGCGGCGGCCAGCCGCTGCTCGGCAACGCCAACGGCGCGCCCTTCTACCCCGACCTGCTGCTCTACCTGGTGGCGCCGGCACGTTGGGCGCTCAACGCCCACTTCTGGGTCCACTTCCTGCTCGCGCCGTGGAGCTTCGCCTGGCTCGCGCGCCGGCTCGGCTGCGGCCGCGAGGCGGCGTGGGTGGGCGGTGTCGTCTACGCCCTCGGTGGCTTCTTCCTCTCGCAGATGAGCTACTACGACCTGGTGGCGGGAGTGGCGCTGGCGCCGGCGCTCGTCGCCGCCGCGCTCGCCGTGCGCGACGCGCCGGCGCGGGCGGGACCGGTGGCCGCCGCCGGTGCCGTGTGGGCGCTGCTGCTGCTCGCCGGCGATCCGGCGCTGGCGGCGCTGGCGGCGGCGGCGGCGCTGCTGGCGTGGCTGCTGGTGACGCCGGCCGAACGCGGCGACACCGCGGGGCCCCAGCCCTGGGCGCGGGGCGCCGGCGCCATGGCTCTGGCGTTCGCCCTCGGCACGCTGGTGGCCGCCCCGGCGCTCGTCGAGGTGCTGCGGGCGCTGCCCACCTCGGTGCGCGGGGTGCGCGGCTTCGACGAGGCGGCGCGCACGGTGGGGAGCTGGGACCCGCGACAGGCGCTCGAGCAGCTGCTGCCGCTCGCCTTCGGCCGCGTCGATCGCGTCGGCGCCGGCAGCTTCTGGGCCTTTCGCCTGCACACCGGCGCGCTGCCGTTCTTTCTCTCCCTCTATCCCGGCGCGCTGGCGCTGGCGCTGGTCGCCGCGGCGGGCCGGCCGGGCCGGCGCGGCGGCCGCTTCGCCGGGACGGTGCTGCTGCTGGGGCTGCTGCTGGCCCTCGGCCGCTTCGATCCGTTGCTGGCACCGCTGCCGGCGCTGCCCGGCGGCGGCCTGCTGCGCTTTCCGGTGAAGGCCTGGTTGCTGGTGGCGATGGGGCTCGCCGCGCTTGCCGCCGCCGGCTGGGAGCGGGCGCTGTTGCGGCACGAGGCGGCGGCGGTGCGCCGGCTGCGGGTCACCCTGGCGGTGCTGGGTGGGCTGCTGCTCGGGCTCGCCGCCTTCGCGTCGCTCGGCGCCGCCGCCCTCGCGAGCTGGATGACGCAGCAGCTGCCGCCCGGCGCTCCTGCCGAGCTGGTGCGCGGCGAGCCGCAGCGCTGGGCCGTGCTCGCCCTCGCGGTCGCCGGCGTGGCGGCGCTGCTGCTCCTGCTCACCACCGGCTCGCCGCCGCCATGGCGTCGCGGCGCCGTGTTGCTGGCGCACGCCGCGGCGCAGCTGCTGCTGCTCGCGCCGGCGACGCTGGCGCGCGACGCGGCGAGCCGCTACGAGACGGCGCCCTCCTTCGCGGCGATGTTGCCGCCGGGGACCCGGCTGGTGCACGGCAGCGTCGGCCGTCTCTTCGGCCCACCGCCGCGGCGGCCGCCGCCCGACGGTGCCGGCGCGTGGCTGGCGCGCCAGGGCGCCGCCGCCGGGTTCCCCTTCGTCGGCGTCCCCCGCGGCTGGCGCTACGAGCTCGCCCTCTCACCCGAGGGGCTCGACGGCTTCCTCACCCGCCTCGCGGCCGACGCCATGAGGGCGCTCGACGACGGCGCCCGCGTGCGGCTGCTGCGCGCCTGGGGGGTAGAGGCGCTGATCCTCGAGCGCCCGTTGGCATCGGACACTGCCGGCGCGCGGCTGGTGGCGCGCGACGAGGGCCCGCTGGCACCGGTGCTCCTCTACCGTCTCGACGATCCGGCGCCGGCGGTGCGTCGCGTGGCGGGCGCGCGGCGCGCCGCCGATCCGCGCGCCGCGCTGGCGGCGTTGCTCGACCCTTCGTTCGATCCACGCCGCGAGGTGGTGCTGCCCGCCGAGTCGGCGGCCGAGTCGCCGGCGGCGCCTGGCGCCGCCTGGGTGCGCGTCGAGCGTGACGACCCCGAGGAGCTGCAGGCCACCGCTGCCGACGCGCGGGCCGGGTGGCTGGTCGTGGCGCGCGCCTGGCAGCCGCAGTGGAAGGCGACCGTCGACGGGCGGCCGGCCACGGTGCTGGCGGCCGACCTCCACCGTCTCGCCGTGGCGGTGCCGGCGGGCACCCATGCGGTGGCGTTGTTTCCCAATCGGGCGCCGCTGCGGTTCGCCGCGGTGCCGGCCGCCGCCGGCCTGCTCGGACTGCTGGCGCTGGCGCTCACCGCGCGGCGGCGCCGCAGCGGCGCGATGCCTGCGCGTGAGTTACCCTAGCGCCGCGTGAACGAGCTCGACGCCATCGTCATCGGCGGCGGCCCGGCGGGAAGCACCGTGTCGGCGCTGCTCGCGCGCGAGGGACTCGCGGTCCGCGTCTACGACCGCGAGCGCCACCCGCGCTTCCACGTCGGCGAGTCGCTGCTGCCGATGAGCGCGCCGCTGCTGCGCCGGCTCGGCGTCTGGGAGGCGGTCGGCGGCGCCGGCTTCCAGCGCAAGTGGGGCGCCCACTTCCGCTTCGAGCCCGACGGCGGGGCGGCCAGCATCACCTTCGCCGGCGGCCTCGGCCGCGCCCCGCAACCGCAGGCCTTCCAGGTGCGGCGCGCCGAGTTCGACAACCTGCTGCTGCGCCACGCGGCGGCGCAGGGGGTGGACGTCCAGGAGGGAGTGACGGTGTCGCGCGTGGCGTTTGACGGCGAGCGCGCCGTGGGCGTGGTCCTCCGTCGTGGCGATGGCAGCGAGCAGGAGGTGCGGGCGAAGGTGGTGATCGACGCCACCGGCCGCGACGCCCTGCTCGGCGGGCAACTCGGCATCCGCACCCGCGACCCGCAGCTGCGGCAGGCGGCGCTCTTCTCGCACTACCGCGGCGCCCGCATGGCGCTGGGGCGCGAGGGCGGCGACATCCTCGTCGTCGGCGGGCCCAAGGGCTGGTACTGGATGATTCCCCTCGACGCCGAGACCACCAGTGTCGGCGTCGTCTTCCCCGGCGGCGTGATGGCGGCGCGGCGTGGCCGTGCGCTGCCCGAGTTCTTCGCCGAGCTCCTCGCCGCCTCGCCCGAGGTGAGCGGTCGTCTCGAGGGCGCCGAGCGCGTCGAAGATGTGCATCCACTGGCCGACTTCTCCTACCGCCTCGAACGCTTCGGCGGCGACGGCTGGGTGACCATCGGCGACGCCGCCTGCTTCCTCGATCCGGTCTTCTCCTCCGGCGTGCACGTTGCCCTCACCACCGCCTTCTGTGCCGCCAAGGAGATCGCCCGCGCCTTGCGCCGCAAGGGGCGGCTCGACGCCGCCGATCTCGCCGGCTACGAGCGCTTCGCGCGCAAGGGACTGGACCGCTTCCGTCGCTTCATCGTCGGCTACTACGACCCGGCTTTCGTCGCCATCTTCGCCACCGAGCCGCCGTTCGAGGCCGCCCGGGCGGCGGTGGTGAGCGCGTTGGCAGGCGACGTCTTCACCCCTGCCTGGTCGCATCGGCTGCTCGAACAGGTGTTCTGGACCGGCATGGAGCGGGCCCGCCGCCGCATCACCAAGGGCAAGCTGCCACCGCCAGTGCCGCCGGCCTGCGACGATCCCGCGGCGGTCATTCCGCGCCCGCGGTAACATCCCAGCCCCATGCCGGAGCCCGCGCAGGGCATCACTACGCGCCGCACGTCGCGGCGGACTTTTCGCAAGGTGCTGGTGGCCAACCGTGGCGAGATCGCGGTGCGGGTGCTGCGCACCCTCCGCGAGCTCGGCATGCGCGGCGCCGTCGCCTACTCCGACGCCGACCGCAAGAGCCTGGCGGTGCTGATGGCCGACGAGGCCTACCGCATCGGCCCGCCGCCATCGCGCGAGAGCTACCTGCGCGCCGACGCCCTCGTCGCGCTGGCGGTCGACATCGGCGCCGACGCCATCCACCCCGGCTACGGCTTCCTCTCCGAGAACGCGCGCTTCGCCGAGCTGTGCGAGCAGGCCGGGGTCGAGCTGATCGGTCCGCCAGCTGCGGCGATCGCCGCCATGGGCAGCAAGATCGAGAGCCGCCGGCTGATGCAGCAGGCCGGGGTGCCGACGGTGCCCGGCGGCCACGACCCCCTGCCCGACCTCGCCGTCGCCGAACGCGCCGCCGCCGCCATCGGCTACCCCGTGATGCTCAAGGCCGCCGCCGGGGGCGGTGGCAAGGGGATGCGTCTCATCGGCAGCGCCGGCGAGCTCGGCGCCGCCTACCGCGGCGCGCGCTCGGAGGCGGCGGCCTCGTTCGGCGACGATGCGGTCTACCTGGAGAAGTACCTCGAGCGGCCGCGCCACGTCGAGATCCAGGTGATCGGCGACCGCCACGGCACGCTGGTGTCGCTCGGCGAGCGCGAGTGCTCGCTGCAGCGGCGGCACCAGAAGGTGGTCGAGGAGGCTCCGTCGACGGCGGTGTCGCCGGCGCTGCGGGCGGCGATGGGCGAGGCGGCGGTCAAGGCGGCGCGCGCCGTCGGCTACTGGAATGCCGGTACCGTCGAGTTCCTGCTCGGCGCCGACGGCAGCTTCTACTTCCTGGAGATGAACACCCGGCTGCAGGTGGAGCACCCGGTCACCGAGCTGGTCACCGGCCTCGACCTGGTGCGGGCGCAGATCGACGTCGCTCAGGGCGAGCCGCTGCCGCCGTCGTTCCACGGCGTCGTCCCGCGCGGCCACGCCATCGAGGTGCGGCTCTACGCCGAGGACCCCTACCGCAACTACGCGCCCTCGCCGGGGCGCATCGAGCTGCTGCGCTGGCCGCAGGGGCCGGGTGTGCGCAACGACGTTGGCGTCTACGAGGGCTGCGAGGTCTCCATCCACTACGACCCCATGCTGGGCAAGCTGATCGTCTGGGGGGCCGACCGCCAGCAGGCGCTCGAGCGCCTGGCGCGCGCCCTCGACGAGCTGCGCCTGGAGGGCGTGGCCACCAACATCCCGCTGTTCCAGGCTCTGCTCGCCGACGAGCAGTTCCGTCGCGGCGATCTCGACATCGCCATGCTCGACCGCAAGCTCAAGGCGGGAGAGCTGGTGTTGCCCACTCCGGCGGTCGATCGCGACCTGCCGTTCGTGGCGGCGGCGCTTGCCGAGCTCGAGCACAGCCGGCGGGCCGTCGGCGCCGCCCAGCCGCGCCGCGGCGCGCGCCCGCGCTGGAGCGAAGCGGCGCGCCGGCTGGCGTTGCGAGGTGGCTCCTGGAGCTGATCGTCACCGTCGGCGGCCGCACTGAGCGCGTGCGGGTCGAGCGCGCCGGCGAGCAGCTGCAGGTGCAGGTGGGTGAGCGCTCGTACGTCGTCGATCAGGCGGCCGTGGGGCCGCAGCACTGGAGCATCCTCGCCGGCGGCGAGCAGTTCGAGGTGGCGGTGTTGCCCCGCGGTGCCGGCCGCTGGTGGGTGTCGAGCCGCCGCGGCGGCGTGCTGGCAGTGGTGGCCGATCCGCTCACCCACCTGGCGCAGCAGGGGGCGTCGGCCCGCGGCCCGCGGCGCAGCGAGCAGGTCACCGCCTACATGCCCGGGCGCGTGGTCGCGGTGCTGGTCGCCGCCGGCGAGCAGGTGAGCGCCGGGCAGGGCGTGCTGGTGCTCGAGGCGATGAAGATGCAGAACGAGATCCAGGCCGAGCACGAGGGGACGATCAAGCGCGTCTGCGTGGCGCCCGGCGAGGCGGTCGAGGGTGGCGACGTGCTGTTCGAGCTCGAGTAGCGATCAGCGCGGTGTG
>DASYUP010000210.1:0-3796 GCA_036001185.1 Thermoanaerobaculia bacterium | reverse complement strand
GCCATGTGGTAGGGGAGAGCAAGAGCGGGCGCCTCCGCCCTCCGGGCGCACGGGGCGGCGTTGATCTCGCGAGGTCAGCGAAGCGCCCTCCGGGAGGTCCCGCCGCAGCGGCCCCCGGCCCCGACCGCAGACGCCTCTCGCGGTGGCAACGCCAGCACCCTCAAGGGTGATCCGCGGCTGTCCCTCGAGCTCGGCCAGCGTGGAGCCGCTGCGACCGACCTCGGCCTCGCACCGCGCTTAACGTCTTACGGTCTGACCAGGGTGACGGACCTTCCCTGGGGCAAGAGGACCGGCGGTGGTCGATGCACCGCGCGCTTCGTGCTGGCGAACAGGGGCTGGGAGAAAGACAGCAAGCGTGCCCGCGTGGTCAATGGCGGTGCCTCTTGCCCCAGGAACGTCTCGCGACCCTGGTCAGTCCGTAAGGCTCAAAGCGCGGGGTGAGGTGGGGAGGGAGGGGAGAGAAGGCTCCACTGCGCTGACTTGGGGTGGTCGCTTTGGGCTCGCCAATGCGGATGCCTCCGTGGTCACGACCGAGGCGTCTGCCTGCGGGGCCGGGGCCGCCGCGGCGGGACCTCCGGAGGGCGCTTTAGCAGACCTGGCGAGATCAAACGTCGCCCCGTGCGCCCGGAGGTGGAGGCGCGCGCTCTTCTGCTCCGCCACCACGTGGCGCGCGCCGGTCCCGCGGCGGCGGCCCCGGCCCCGCTGGCAGACGCCGACCGCCGACCCTCGACCGCCGCCGTTACCACCCCGCCGCTCCGCCCGGTCGCCGCTACGGTGCCAGCACCCGATACACCAAGCACCCCTGCAGCCGCCCCAGCCGCCAGCCGAGCTGCCACACCCACCGCGCCCTGCCCGCTCTGGTTACCAGCCGCGCCGGCGTCGCCAGCAGCAGCTTGCCCCAGCGCAGCACGCCCGGCAGCGCGCCCAGCCGCGGCATCCCCAGCGGCCGGTACCGCTTGTAGATGAGGACGTTGTAGCGCCCCGTGCGCCACCCCTGGCGGAACATGCCGGCGAGGTCGTGGCGGTGGCGGATGCGCACCACCGCCTCGGGCACGAAGGCCAGCGGGTGGCCGGCGCGCTGCACGCGCCAGCAGTAGTCGGTGTCCTCGAGCGCCGGCATCGACTCGTCGAAGCCGCCCACCGCGGCGTGCACGGCGCGGCGCACGCCGAGGCCGCCGCCGCCGGCGTGGGGCAGGTAGTCGGGGTAGTCGTAGCGGCTGATGCCGTCGCGCTGCGGGTTGCTGTGCGTGCCGCGGACCCACGGCGGGTTGAGCGTCTCGCTGTCGTAGCGGCAGGCGACGAAGTCATGGCGCTGGAGGGCGGCTCCCATCGCCGCCAGGTAGCCGGGAGCCACCTCGTCGTCGGCGTCGACGAACAGGAGCGCCTCGCCGCGCGCGGCGGCGGCCCCGGCGTTGCGCGCGTGGGCGCGGCCGCGGCGGTCACCGGCGTCGACCAGGCGCAGTCGCGGTGTTTGCGTCGTACGCTCCTCGACCAGCGCTCGCGAGCCGTCGCGCGAGCCGTTGTCGGCGACGATCACCTCCCAGTCGCCGTCGTAGCGCTGGGCGGCGAGAGCGGCGAGCTGGCCGCCGAGAGTGTCGGCCGCGTCGAGGCAAGGGATGACGACGCTGAGGGATGGAGGCGACACGGGATCAAAGATCCTCGGGTCGCGGGCCTGTGTGCGCCGCGATACGTGCCAGCATGCGCGGGCCGATCTCGTCGCCGTCGTGGAAGGCGAACACGAAGTCAGGCCACCCGGGACGACCGAGAATCCGGTGCGAACCACTCTGCCGGCGAACCATCCAGCCGATTCGCAGCCCTGCGAGGACCTGCCGGGCCTTCTTAGACGGCCAGCGGCTCACGCTGGACGAAGGAGACCGAGGTCAGCTCGCGCGGAGCGAGCTCGCCATGCTCGATGCGATCTGCGAGCACGCGCAGTGCGAGTGCCTTGGCGGCGGCCGAAGCGGCTTCTGGGGTGGCGCCGTATACGAGGACGCCGGGCAGATCCACGATTTCGGCCATCCAGCGCCCGTCAGTCTCTTGCTCCACGTCGAGGGTCAGCAACATGCTATGGCAAGGGTAACACGCCGTCGAGTGTCATCGATTGGCGTCCGTGCCCCGGACCGCTAGCATCCGCCGGTGCCCGCCGCAGTCGCATCGCCGCCCGCCGCGTCCGCCGGCCGCGCGGGCGGCAGTGTGCGCGGGGAGGTCCTGCTGCTCGCCGCGGTGGTGGTGGTCCAGCTCCTGCCGCTGCTGCTGTTGCCCTATCTGCCGACGCAGGATGGCCCCAGCCACCAGGCGCTCGACTTCGCCCTCCGCGTGTGGGAGCGGCCGGAGGGGGCGCCGCTGCGTCACTACCTGGTGCGCAATCCCGAGGCGCTGCCCAACTGGTTCGTCTTCTTCCTGCAGGCGAAGGTGCTCGCCTTCCTGCCGCAGCTGGTCGCCGAGAAGGTGCTCGTCGCCGGCTATGTCGTGCTGCTGCCGCTGGCGCTGCGCTACGCCCTGCGCGGTGTCGACCGCGATGCCGGGTTCCTCGCCGCCCTCGGTCCGGTGCTCACCTACAACTACCTGCTCGCCATGGGCTTCCTCAACTTCTGCTGGAGCCTGGCGGCGTTCCTCTTCGCCCTTGGCTTCTACTTGCGGCGGCGCGTGCGATTCGGCGTCGGCGATGCGGTGCTGCTGGCGCTGCAGGCGCTATGGGTTTACTCCTGTCACGCGGTGACTCTGGTCATGCTGCTGCTCGCCGTCGCCACGCTGGGTGGCTGCTGGGCGCTCGGCGACGCGCGGGCAGAGGGCGGCGGTTGGCGGCCGCTGCTTCTGGCGCTGCGCCGTCGGTTGCTACTGCCGGCGCTTGCCTTTGCGCCGGCGTTGCTGCTGCTGGCGGCCTTCGTCGGGCGGCGGCTCGACCGGCCGACGTCGCACCTCACCTTCGCCGTCAAGACGCGACAGCTGCTGGCTCTCTACTCGCTGGTGTCGCTCGACCGACGGACGCTGGTCTTCGCCGCCGGGCTGTCGCTGCTGCTCGCCATCCTCGTCGTCGTGCTGCTGCGCCAGCGGCGCGGCGGAGGGCTGGCGACCTGGGACGCGCTGCTGCCGGTGGGCGCTCTGTTCACGATCGTCTACTACCTGGCTCCCAGCGAGCTCGCCGGTGGCGGCTTCGTCAATCACCGGCTGGCGCTCTTTCCGCCGCTAGCCCTGCTGTTGTGGCTGGCGGCGGGCCACTGGGGCTCGCGTGCCCGTCAGGCCTTGCCGCTCGCCGGCGCCGCCCTCGCTCTCGGCTTGCTGGCAATGCTCTGGCTGCGCTGGAGGGAAATTGACCGTTACCTCGCCGAATACATCGATGCCGCCGAGCGTGTCGAGGACGGGCGCACCGTCCTGCCACTCGGCTTCGCTCCCGGCGGGGTGACGCCAGATGGGCGCGTGCTGGCCTTCCGCGTCTGGCCGTTCGTGCATGCCGTGGGCTACGTGGCGGGACGGCGGCCGATCGTCGACCTCGGGCTCTACGAGGCGAGCGAGGACTACTTCCCGCTGCGCTTCCGGCCCGAGCTCGACCCCTATCGGTACCTGGCGACCCGCAAGGGCGGGCTCGAAGACGTGCCGCCGCAGGTCGACATCCCCGCCTACGAGCGGCGCGGCGGTCGCGTCGACTACGTGCTGCTCTGGCAGCCGAAGGCGGCGCCGCCGCTGGACCCGGCCACGCGCAGCCTCTATGGCCAGCTGCAAGCCGGCTTCGAGCGCGTCTTCGTCTCCGCGGGGGGCCGCGCCGAGCTCTGGCGGCACCGCGTCTCCCCATTGCCGC
>DASYUP010000209.1:0-3186 GCA_036001185.1 Thermoanaerobaculia bacterium | reverse complement strand
GCGATCGGGCGATTGTCCCAGGTGTAGAGCAGGATCGAGGTCACGAAGTCGCCGAGGGCGGTGACGAAGGCGAGGCCGGCGCCGGCGGCGAGCGCCGGCCGCAGCAGCGGCAGCACGACGCGCAGCAGCGTGCGCGCGCGACCGGCGCCCAGCGACCCCGCCGCCTCCTCGAGCGCCGGGTCGAGCTGGCGCAGGCCGGCGATCGAGGCGCGGCCGGTCAGCGGCAGGCTGCGCAGCAGGTAGGCGAGCGGCAGCAGCCAGGGCGTGCCGACGAGGACGAAGCGCAGCGTCACCGGCGAGTCGACGCTGAAGGTAGTGGCGAGGGCGACGGCGAAGACGGTGCCCGGCACCGCCCACGGCAGCCCGAGCAGCCCCTCGAGCGCGCCGCGCCGCAGCCGCCCGCCGCGCCGCGCCAGGCGCGCGGCGGCGAGGCCGAGGGCTAGGGCCAGCAGCGTCGACAGCGCCGCCATCCAGAAGGAGCTCCACACCGGTCGCCAGCGCTCGGGGTCGCCGAGCAGCCGGTAGTTGGAGAGATCGAGCACCGGCGGCAGCGTCTCCACCGTCCAGGTGGCGGCGGGCACGAAGGAGAGCAGCAGCAACGTGGCGTGCGGCAGCAGCAGAAAGAGGGCGAGCAGCCAGCCCGCCACCGCCACGGCGACGGCGGCGACTCCGCGCAGGCGCCGCGGCCGCGGCGCGATGCCGTGACCGAGCGCCGCCACCTCCTGCGTTCCCTGCAGCCGTCCGCTGGCGCCCACCGCGAGCAGCGCCAAGGCCGCGAGCAGCAGCGACTCCGCCATCGCCAGCCGGTGGTTGCCGTTGAGGCGCGAGGCGACGATCTGCGTCGTCATCACCCGGAAGCTGCCGCCGAAGAGGTAGGGGGCCGAGAAGGAGGCGAGGGCGGTGAGGAAGGTGAGCAGCGCGGCGCCGGCGAGCGCCGGCCGCAGTGCCGGCAGGATCACCGCCCGCAGCGTCCGCCACGGGCTGGCTCCCAGCGACGCCGCCGCCTCGCCGAGGCTGGGGTCGAGGCGCAGGAGCGCGGCGCGGGTGAAGAGGAAGAAGTAGACGTACATCGAGTAGGCGTGCACCAGCAGGATGGCGGGCCAGCCGGCGAGACGCCAGGGCGGCTCGGCGAGGCCGAGGGCGGCCTGCACCCCGCGTGCCGCGAAGCCGCTCTCCCCCCAGAGGAAGAGGAAGGCGAGCACGCCGACGAGCGGCGGCAAGGCCACCGGCAGCGTGAGCAGCGCCGCCAGCAGCCGGCGGCCGGGGAAGTCGCCGCGGCCGAAGAGGAAGCCCAGCGGCACGCCGAGCGCGGCCGCCGCGGCGACGCTGGCGAGCGAGATCCACAGCGAGCGCCAGAGCGCCTGCCACTCGTCGGGACGGGTGAGGGCGGTACGGAAGGCCTCGACCGACGGCGACTTCGGCCAGCCCAGCGCCTCGAGCGCGGTGACGAGCAGCGGATAGCCGACCAGCCAGGCGAGCAGGAGGGCCACCGCGACGGCGGCGAGCGTGCCCCCGCTGAGTCTCAATCCACCCCTGTCCCCCCGTCCCCCCCCTGCCCCTCCAGGGGCAGCGGGCGCCCCCTCCCAGCGCAGGTCGTCGGCAGTGCTCATTCGTGGATCGCCGCGGGGCGCCGTTCGACGCTGGCGCCGAGCGGGGCGTCGGGCGCCTCATCCGCAGCTCCCCAGATCCGTCCGGGCGGGCCCGTGCCGCGCGGCGCCAACGCGACCTCCGCGTCGACCATCGCCGCCGTGGAGGGAGCCACCACCTCGACCTCGCGGGCCCCGGCTTCGAGTGTCGCGGCGACCAGAAAGCGACTGGTGGCGCCGCCGTAGCGGCGCTCGACCACGCGGCCGGCGAGCGCATCGCGGGTGCCGCGCGCGACGAACGCCAGCGTCTCGGGTCGCAGCATGAGCTCGGCGGCGGCTCCCTCGGCAAGCGGCGCGACGAGCTCGCCGGGCCAGGCGATGCCGCTGGCGAGCTCGACCACCCAGCCGCTTTCGGCGCCGCGCCGCAGCCGCCCCGCCAGCAGGTTGGCGCGGCCGACGAAGGCCGCCACCGTGCGGTTGGCTGGCCGCTCGTGCAGCTCCTCCGGCGTGCCCACCTGCTGCAGCGAGCCGCCCCACAACACGGCGACGCGCTGCGCCAGGTCGAAAGCCTCCTCCTGCTCGTGGGTGACCAGCACGGTGGTGATGCCGAGCCGGCGCAGCACCTTCTGCAGGGCGCGACGCGTGCGCTCGCGCAGGGCGGGGTCGAGGTTGGACAATGGCTCGTCGAGCAGCAGCAGGCGCGGCGCCGGCGCCAGGGCACGCGCCACCGCCACCCTCTGCTGCTGGCCGCCGGAGAGCGCGGTCACCGGCCGCCGCTCGTAGCCGGCGAGGTCGACGAGGGCCAGCACCTCGCCGACGCGGCGAGCGATCTCGGCTCGCCCGAGGCCGCGGCCGGCGAGGCCGAAGGCAACGTTGTCGCCGACGTCGAGGTGGGGAAAGAGCGCGTAGTGCTGGAAGACCATGCCGACGCCGCGCTTCGCCGGCGGCACGGTGGTGACGTCGGCGCCGTCGATGCGGATGCTGCCGTCGTCGGGCTCCTCGAAGCCGGCGAGGAGGCGCAAGAGCGTCGTCTTCCCCGACCCCGACGGCCCCAGCAGCGCCAGCACCTCCCCCTCCGTGACCTCGAGCGACAGCTCGCGCAGCACGGCCACCGCGCCGAAGCGCTTGGCCACCCCGACGACCTCGACGAAGCGCCGCGGGTCAATGGCCGCTGCGGCCACGAATCTCCCGGTCCCAGCGCTCCATCCACTCGGCGCCGCGGGCGGCGACGAGGGCGCGGTCGTAATGCGCCGGCTTCATCTCGACGAGCACCGTCTGCGCCCACGCCGGCAGCTCCGCCGCCGGCAGGTCGCGACGCGCCGGCAGCCGGTACGCCTTCTCGGCAGCCAGGCGCTGCGCCTCCGCGGTGCCGATCCAGTCGACGAAGGCCGCGGCGGCTTCGGCATGCCGCGCGTGCGCCACCACCCCCACCGCGTCGGCGATCACCGGCGTGCCGCCCTTGGCGAACTTGAAGCCGATAGGTATACCGCGCTGCTGCTGCCAGAACATGTCGGTGAGCTCCCAGACGGTGACCAGCCCCTCGCGCCGCGCCAGCTTGGTGAACAGCAGCGCCGGGTTCTGCACGTACTCCTTGGTCTGG
>DASYUP010000208.1:0-12885 GCA_036001185.1 Thermoanaerobaculia bacterium | reverse complement strand
GGTGCGGGTGCTGCTCCCCGGCGCGTGGGTGCACGGCGCCGCCTGGCTCAACATCCTCTACCTCGGCCCCATCTGGTGGATGGCGCAGCGGCAGCGCCTGCCCGGAGCGCTGGTGGCGGTGGGGTTCGCCAGCGTCGCCTCCCTCGCCGGCGACGCCGCGCTGCTCGAGCACGAGGTGATCCCGCCAACGGTGGCGCTGTCGATCTACGCCCAGCTGCTCTTGTACTGGTTGGTGGGAGCCCTCCTCGGGCGCGGCGCCGAACGCGAGGGGGAGCTGCTGGACGGGCTCACCGAGCTCCACGAGCGACTCGAGCAGGACCTGCAGCGGGTGGTGTGGGCGCTTACCGGCGCGGTGGAGGCCAAGGACCCCTACACCGGGGGCCACCTGCAGCGCGTCAACGCCTTCGCCCTCGCCGTCGGCCGCCGGCTGGGCCTCGGTGGCCGCGAGCTCGAGCTGCTGCAGATCGCCAGCACGCTGCACGACATCGGCAAGATCGGCATCCCGGAGACGATCCTCAACAAGCCTGGGCCGCTGTCCGTCGTGGAACGCGCGGTGATGCAGCGTCACCCCGAGATCGGGGCGCGGCTGCTGCAGCGGGTCGAGGGGCTACGCGAGGCGGCGCCGCTCGTACTGCATCACCAGGAGCGCTGGGACGGACAGACCGACGGCACCTTCCCCGGCTACCCGGCGGCGCTGGCGGGCGATGGCATCCCTCTCGGCGCCCGCATCATCGCCGTCGTCGACAGCTTCGACGCCATGACCACCGACCGCCCCTACCGGCCGGCCCTGTCGCCGGAACAGGCGCGCGACGTCCTGCGCGCCGAGCGCGGCGCCCAGTTCGATCCCCTGGTGGTCGACGTCTTCCTCGCCCTGCTCGACGAGCTGCCCTGGAACTAGCTGCGGCCGAGGCCGGGTGTGGAGCAGACCACGGCGCCGCCGCGGGCCTTCGGCTATCCTGAAGCGAGCGACGCGCGTTCCCCTTCGCGCGTCTGCTCCCAGGACAGCATGCGTCGCCGTTTCCTCCTCGCCCGTGCGCTGCTCGCCGCGCTCCTCGCGCTCGCCGCCGGCGCGCGCATTGCGCGCGCCGACGACGCTTCCTCCTTCGGCGTCAACGCCCACGTCCCCGCCGGCGCCCAGCTCGCTCCGCAGCTCGACCGCGTGCAGCAGGCCGGCATCGGCTGGATCCGCATCGACTTCATCTGGGCGGTGGTCGAGCCGCAGCGCGGAGTCTTCGACTGGAAGCTCTACGACGCGCTGGTGGCCGCGGCGCAGCAGCGCGGGCTGTCGATCCTCGCCATCCTCGCCTACACCCCGCAGTGGGCGACCGACGGCCCCGAGGTGACCGGCGTGCCGCGCGACGCCGCCGACTGGCAGGACTTCTGTGCCCGCGCCGCCAAGCGCTACCGCGGCAAGATCGGCGCCTGGGAGGTGTGGAACGAGCCCGACCTGCCGAAGTTCTGGGCCGGCTCGCGGCAGCAGTATTGGGACACCATCCTCATCCCCGGGGCCGACGCCATCCACGGCGCCGACCCCCAGGCCAAGGTGGCGGGGCCGGCGCTCGCCCACGTCGGCTCGGCCGACTGGCACCACTGGCTGCTGCAGACACTGCAGCATGCCGGCGACAAGCTCGACGTCGTCACCCACCACCTCTACGACGGCGACGGCTTCGGCGACGTCACCCAGAAGCTCGACGGTTCGACGCACTTCGGCAACGATCCCTCGCTGTGGGACGTGGTGGCGCCGTCGGTGCGCGAGGTGCTCAAACAGGCCGGCGCGCGGGGCAAGCCGTTCTGGCTCACCGAGACCGGCTGGCAGAGCGCCGCGGTCGGCGAGGCGACCCAGGCCGACGACTATCGCGGCCTGCTCGGGCAGTGGCTCGGCGGCGACGCCGCCCGCAACTGGGTACAGAAGATCTTCTTCTACGAGCTGCAGGACGGCAGCGCGGACTTCTCGTGGGGCATCCTGCGCGCCAACGGCAGCCCGAAGCCGGCTTTCGACGCCTACCGCACCTTCACCGGCGGCCACCAGGCTGCCCCGGAGCTGTTGCTGCAGAACGGGCGCTTCGCGGTGCAGGCGACCTGGCGCACCTCCGACGGCAAGAGCGGCGCCGGGCAGCCGCTACCATTCTCTACGGAGAGCGGCAGGTTCTGGTTCTTCGGCGAAGGCAACACGGAGCTGGTGGTGAAGCTGCTCGACGCCGCCACCGTCAACGGGCACGTCTGGGTCTACTGGGGCGCGCTGTCGGACGTCGAGTACTGGCTGACGGTGACCGACCGCAGCACCGGCGCGGTGCGCAGCTACCACAACGCGCCAGGGACGCTGTGTGGCGGCGCTGACGTCGCGGCCTTCACCACCGCGACGGCGCCGGCGACAGGGGCGATGATGGCGGCGGACTTCACGGCCGGGGGCGAGGCGGTGGCGGTGCCGGCGGGCGGCGACTGGGCACCGGAGCTGGCCGCGGTCGCCTCGCCCGAGGCAGGGGACGGCGCGAAAGCGACCTGCGCCAGTGGCCCGCAGACGCTCTGCCTGGGTGGCAACCGCTTCCGCGTCGAGGCCCACTGGCGGGCGCCCAACGGCTGGAACGGCAACGCCGGCGCGGTGGCTGCCGACGCCGACTCGGGCTCGTTCTGGTTCTTCGGCCCCGGCAACCTCGAGCTGGCGGTCAAGGTGCTCGACGGGCGCACGGTGAACGGCAAGTTCTGGGTCTACTTCGGCGCCCTCTCCGACGTCGAATATTGGGTCACCGTCACCGACACCGCGACGGGGAAGAAGCGCAGCTACCACAACCCCGCCGGGACGCTCTGCGGGCAGTCGGATACGTCGGCGTTCTGATTGCGCTCCGCCCGGCCTACCCGGCTCTTTTGCGGAGGCCTCGGGAGGGACCCGGGTCCCCTCAATCGACCACGGTCATGGTTGCCCCGAGCAGATCCGAAGCTCGCGCGGACGGACCCACCAGCACCCGGTACTCCATGCGCTCCACCACCCACCTCCTGGCGTCCGGGTCGTAGTAGGCGAGGTCCCTCGCCTCGAAGGGGATCGTGACCCGCCGGGTCTCCCCCGGCTCCAGCGCCACCCTCTCGAAGCCGCGCAGCAGCTTCACCGGGCGGTCCACCTGCGACTGCCCGAAGCCCACGTAGAGCTGCACGATCTCCTCGCCCTGGCGCGTTCCGGTGTTCGTCACGTCGACGGAGGCGCGGATCTCGCCGTCCGCCTGGACCACCGGCGGGTCCAGGGCCAGGTTCGCGTACGCGTACCGCGTGTAGCTAAGCCCATACCCGAACGGGTACGCCGGCTCCTGCGCGCTCTTCTCCAGCAGCGTGTAGCCATGGTAGTACCCGTACTCCACCCGCAGTGACACGTTGTCGAACGACGGGAGCTGCGCGGCGTCCACCGGTACGGTGAACGGCAGCTTGCCGCTCGGGTTCACGTCGCCGAAGAGGAGGCGGGCCAGCGCGGTGCCCCCCTGCTCGCCGGGATAAAACGCCATCAGGATCGCCGGCACACGGTCCTTCCAGTCCTCGACCGTGATGGCCGCGCCCCCGTTGAGCACCACGATCGTCCGCGGGTTCGCCGCCGCCGCTGCCTCGATGAGGGCGCGGTCGGCGCTCTCGAGGCCGAGCTGCGCTCGGTCGCCGCCCCTCTCGCTGGCGTCGATGAAGGCACCGGGGAGGGACTCGCCCTCGTCTCGATAGGTGAAGCCCACCACGACGATGACGGCGTCCGCCCCGCTAGCCAGCGCGCGCGCCTTCGCGAGGTCGGTTCCGGGGTCGTACGCCACCTGCGCCAGGTTCCCGAGATGAGCGCGGAGCCCGTCGAGGGGAGTCACGACCTTCGTGGAATACACCCGGCTGCTCCCACGGTCGCCGATGTTCTCGGCGGTGGCCAGGGGCCCGAGCACGACCAGCGTCTTGGTGGCCGCGCGGTTGAGCGGCAGGATGGGGCCCGCGTTCTTCAACAGCACGATGCCCTTCTCGGCCGCTTCGCGGGCGAGACGCACGTGGGCGGGGGCGCCGACTACACTCGCATCGTACGCACGCGGGTCGGGCCGCGTCTCGAATTCGATCCTTCGCCGCAGGATGCGCAGCACCGCCTCGTCGACGACCTCGGGCTTCACCTCGCCCCGCGAGATCGCAGCCAGGAGCTTCCTGCCGAAGACGCGCACGAGGGGCATCTCGAGGTCGAGGCCCGCGTCGGCCGCCTTGATCCCGTCGTGGACGCCGGTGAACCAGTCGGAGACCACGAAGCCGCGGAAGCCCCACTCGTCCTTCAAGATGTCTCGCAGCAGATGCCGGCTCTCGGCAGCATAGTCGCCGTTGACCTGGTTGTAGGCGCTCATGACCACGGCCACGCCGGCGTCCACCACGCGCTTGAACTGCGGCAGGTAGACCTCGCGCAGCGTGCGCTCGTCGGTGCGCACGTCCACGGCCATGCGCGTCTCCTCGATGGAGTTGAGCGCAAAGTGCTTCACCGTGGCCAGGACGTTCTGGCTCTGGGCGCCCTCGACCAGCGCCGCACCCATCTCGCCGACCAGGAAGGGGTCCTCGCCGTAGGTCTCTTGCGCCCGGCCCCAAAGGGGATGGCGCAGCAGATTGACGGTGGGAGCCAGCCACATGCGTCCGCCCTGCGCCCGCAGCTCGGCGGCGGCCGCCTCGCCGATCCGCCGCTCGAGGGCGCGGTCCCAGCTCGCGCCGCGGGCCATGGGCACGGGGAAGCAGGTCGAGGCTCCGAGGCCCACGCCTCGCGGGCCGTCCGCGTGTACGAGGGCAGGGAGCCCGGCGCGGCGGTCGCGCCCGGATCTCCAGGGGCGGCCGATCAGCCGCTCGCCCCTGAAGTCCCAGAGCCAGGTGTCGCCTGACATCTGGAGGACCTTCTGCTCGCGGGTCATGCCGGCCAGGATCCGCCTTGCGTAGGAGTCCACGTCGTCCGGCGAAAGGCGCCTGCCCCTGGGGACCTCGGTGAACGTAAACACGGCCCCGCCCGCGGAGCGTACGAAGGGGCTGTCCACCGTCCGCTTCGGGTAAGCCCACCAGACCAGGAGCGAAGCGAGCACCAGGACGGAGGTGGCGATGAGCGCGAGCATGCCCAGGATGCGTCGGAGACTCTTGAAGGCGCGGGGCATTCCCGTTTGCTGTGCCACGCGCCCAACCGGCACCATGGCCCGACCAAATCACAAAGCGGCCCGCGGCAGGAAGAGCCTGCCGCGGGCCGCGAGGCCGCGGTGGGGCCAGTGGGCGGGCGTCGGCGCGCCGGTGTAGCCTCGGCGCCGGTGAACGCGGCGACCACCCACCCCCCCGGCTACTTCGACCGCGAGTACTTTCGCCTCCATCCTGGCCGCGAGCGTTACCTCGCCTGGCTGCTGGCGCTGCTGCGCCGCCATGGCGTGCGTGCGGGAGGAGTGCTCGACGTCGGGGCCGGCATGGGCTTCCTGCTGCAGGCGCTCGCCGCCGCCGGCTACGCGCCGGCCGGCATCGAGCTCTCGGCCGAGGCGGCGGCGGCGGCGCGGCAGCGCAGCGGCGCGCCGGTGGCGACCGGCAGCGCCGACGAGCCGTTCCCCTACCCCGACGGCAGCTTCGCCGCGGTCACCATGCTCGACGTCATCGAGCATCTGCAGCGCTGGCCGGCGGCGCTCGCCGAGTGCGCGCGCGTGCTCGCTCCCGGCGGCAAGCTCTTCGTCGTCACCCTGAACGCCGGTAGCCTGGCGCGGCCCCTGCTGGGCCGGCGCTGGAGCTTCTGGCTCGATCCCACCCACGTCGAGCTCTTCTCGGCGCGCAAGCTGCGCGCCGGCTTCGCCACTGCCGGCCTGGCTGCCGAGCGGATGACGACGATGTCGAACTTCGCGCTGGTGGGAGAGGGCAACCCCTTCCTCAAGCCGCTGCGCGGCCTCGGCCGCGTGGTGGTCACCCCCTGGCTGGGGGACTCGCTGCTGGGGGTGGCGCGGAAGCCCTGACGAGCCGCACGGCGACCTCCTCGAAGTGCGCGGCGATGACGTCGTAGTCGTATTCGGCGGCGCGGGCACGGGCGGCGGTGGCGAGGCGCTGCCGGGCCGCCGGGTCGGCGAGCAGCGCGCCGAGGGCGGTGGCGAGCGCCTCGGGGGTCGCCGCGGTGCCGATGCCCTCGACGCCGTCGCGCACCAGCTCGTCGACCGCCGATTCGCTCGAGTCGCAGTGCACCACCGGCAGCCCGGCCGCCATCGCCTCGAGGGGAAAGAGGCCGAAGCCCTCGCGCGCCGACGGCTGCACAGCCACCCGCGCGCGACCGAGCTCGTGCCAGACCTCTTCGCTGGTGTCGACGTGACCGCGGAAGCGCACCAGCGCGGCGACGCCGAGCTCGGCGGTGAGGGCCTCCAGGCGCGCGCGGTCGGGCCCTTCGCCGAAGACCGTGAGCAGGCGTGCACCGGGCGCCGACACCCGCCGCGCCGCCAGCAGCGGCACGGCGCGCAGCAGCAGGTCGAGCCGCTTGTGGGCGAGCAGACGCCCGGCGTAGACGAGCGGCGGGGCCGGGCGCGGGTCGGCGGCGCCCGCGGCCGCGGCGGCCACGACCCGGGGCACCTCGATGCCGCAGGGCAGCAGCGCCACCTCGCCGCGCCGCCGGCGCCGCGCCGCCAGCCGCTGCTGGGTGAGCCGGCTGGTGGCGATCGCCGCGTCGCCAAGCTGCGCCGTGACCCACTCGACGGCGCGGTAGGCGGGCGCCTTCGCCGCGCCCACGTAGCCACGCCAGTAGCGGTCCCAGTATTCGTACCAGGTGACCAGCAGTGGCTTGCCAGCCCGCGCGCAGCGGGCGGCGAGCGGCAGCAGGTGGACGTAGGGCATGTTGGCGCTCTCCACCAGGTCGTAGGGGGAGAGGTCGACCCGCATCGTCGCGGCGGCAAACCGCAGCGCTCCGCGGGTGCTGCGCCGGCCCGCCTCGTTGTAGAGCCGCGGGCTGGGTCCCAGCGACAGCACGTCGAGCCCCGGCGGCTCGCCGGGCAGCGGCGACGAGAGGCCGGCGAGGGTGACGCGGTGGCCACGCCGCACCAGCGCCCGGGCGAGCTCCCGGTTGCGCGTTTCCACCCCGCCGATGCGGTCGGGATAGAGCGCCTCGTAGAGCAGCAGGAATCGCACTACCGGGTTGTGAAGCGAAAGAGGAGTGGGTGGTGGTGCCCCCTGCCCCTGGAGGGGCAGGGGGTCAGGGGGTCTGGGGTGGAATGCAACCCGGGCAGGGGGTCAGGGGTGGAATGCAACTCAGCGCCAGGGGATCAGCGCCGCCAGCTCCGCCGCCCGGCGGTTGATCGACGACAGCAGCACGCCGCACGTGAAGGAAAGGGCGGCGAGTAGGAAGAGGGCCGCCGACAGCACCGCCAGCGGCAGGCGGGGCACCAGGCCGGTGCGCAGGAACTCGCTCACCACCACGACGCCGCCGGCGAGCGAGAGGACGAGGAAGACCGCCGACAGGGTGCCGAAGAAGGCGAGCGGCCGGTAGTCGCGGAAGAAGGTGAGGATGGCGAGGAAGATGCGCGTGCCGTCGCGATAGGTCTGCAGCTTGCTGGCGCTGGTCGCCGGCCGCGCGCGGTAGCGGATCGGCACCTCGGCGGTGCGAAAGCGCTGCGCCGCTGCTTGCAGGGAGAGCTCGGCCTCCACCTCGAAGCCGCGGGCGATGAGCGGCGCGGTGGCGAGGAAGCGGCGGGTGAGCACCCGGTAGCCCGAGAAAAGGTCGCTCGTGCGCACGCCGAAGAGGGCGCGCACCAGCAGGATGAAGGCCTGGTTGCCGAGCGAGTGGCCGGCACGAAAGGCCCCCTCCTCGGCGCTGGCGAGACGGGTGCCGATCACCATGTCGGCGCCTTCCTCGGCGGCGGCGAGCAGGGTCTCGACGTCCTCGGCGGGATAGGTGTCGTCGCCGTCCACCATCACGAAGTAGTCGGCGTCGCGAGCGGCGCGGAAGCCGGAGAGCAGCGCAAACCCCTTGCCGGGCCGCGGCTCGGTGACCACCCGCGCCCCGGCGGCGCGGGCGAGCGCGGCGGTGTCGTCGGTGGAGGCGTTGTCGACCACCAGGATCTCGGCCCGCGGCAGGGCGGCGCGGAAGTCGCCGACCACCTTGCCGACGCTGGCCGCTTCGTTGTGGCACGGCACCACCACCACCACGCGTGAGGAATCGCGGCTGGCGCCTGGGCTCGCGGGGGTGGGCGCACTGTGCAGCATCGGCCGCTCCATTATGTCGCGCCGCCGGCGCGGCCGGGCGTCGGCCGATTTGCGCCTCGCCCCCTCGAGGGCCACAATGCAGCGGCGCCGATGCCGCGCAGGGGGTACGTGATGGCGAAGCCGTGGAAGGTGGTCCTGACGCTGGGCGCGGTGGCGATGCTGCTCATGGTGGTGGCGGTCGCCGCGTTGCTGGCGGCGGCGTGGAGTGGCGCGCGGGTGCCGCGGCACACCCTGCTCGAGGTCGACTTCGCGGCGCCCCTGCTCGAGCAGGTGCCGGACGGCCCCCTGGCCACCCTGCTGTTCGACAAGCGGATGCGGCTGCGCGAGGTCGTCGAGGCCCTGCACGCCGCCGCCGCCGACCCCAAGGTGGTGGGGCTGGTGGCGCGGGTGGCGCCCCAGGGCGTCGGTCTTGCCACTATCGAGGAGCTGCGCGAGGCGGTGGCGGCGTTCCGTAGGAGCGGCAAGCCGGCGGTCGCCTGGGCCGACACCTTCGGCGAGGTGACGCCCGCCAACGCCGCCTACTACCTCGCCTCCGCCTTCGACGAGGTCTACATCCAGCCCAGCGGCGACGTCGGCCTCACCGGCATCACGGTCACCTCCCTCTTCCTGCGCGGCAGCCTCGACAAGCTCGGCATCACCCCGCAGTTCGCGCAGCGCTACCAGTACAAGAACGCGCCGAACACCTTCACCGAGAAGGAGTACACGCCGGCGCACCGCGAGGCCGAGGACGCTCTCGCCGGCACCCTCTACGAGCAGATGCTGGGCGAGATCGCCCGCGCCCGCCGCATCCCGCTGGCGCAGCTGCGCGCCATCGTCGACCGCGGGCCCCTGCTCGGCCCCGAGGCGCTGCGCGCCCACCTCGTCGACGGTCTGCTCTATCGTGACGAGGTCTACGCGCGGGCACGGCGGCGGGCCGGCGAGCGGGGGCGTCGGGGCGCGGGCGCGACGCTCGGCGGCGAGCCGCGGCTGCTCTTCCTGCGCCAGTACTGGGAGCACGCCGACCACCTGTGGGCGCGCGGCGGGCCGACCATCGCCCTCGTCTACGGGGTGGGCGACGTGACGCGCGGCAAGAGCGACTACGACCCGCTGGGTGGCAGCGTCATCCTCGGCGGAGACAGCGTCGCCGCGGCGCTGCGCGCCGCCGTCGCCGACGACGACGTCAAGGCGATCGTGCTGCGGGTCGACAGCCCGGGGGGCTCCTACGTCGCCTCCGACACCATCTGGTGGGAGGTCGTGCGGGCGCGCCAGAAGGGCAAGCCGGTGATCGCCTCCTTCGGCGACCTCGCCGCTTCCGGCGGCTACTTCCTGGCCATGGCGGCCGACCGCATCGTCGCCCAGCCGTCGACCCTCACCGGCTCGATCGGCGTCTTCGGCGGCAAGTTCGTCACCACCGGCCTGTGGGAGAAGCTCGGCGTCAGCTTCGACAGCGTGCAGCGTGGCGCCCACGCCGACATGTGGAGCGGCGTACAGCCCTTCGACGCCGACGAGTGGTCGCAGTTCAACGGCTGGCTCGACCGCGTCTACACCGACTTCACGACGAAGGCGGCGGCGGGGCGCCACCTGCCGCTGGCCAAGGTGCAGGAGATCGCCCGCGGCCGCGTGTGGGCGGGAGTCGACGCCCGGCGGCTGGGGCTGGTCGACGCCCTCGGCGGTTACGACGAGGCCCTGCGGCTGGCCCGCGAGGCGGCCCACCTGGCGCCCAACGCCAAGGTCGAGCTGCGCGAGTATCCGCGGCCGCGGAGCGCCTTCGAGCGGCTCTTCAGCGGGGGCCGCGAGAACAGCGAGGAGGAGGGGGCCCAGGCGCTCGCCCAGGCTCTCATGGCGTTGCAGCCGGCGCTGCGCCTCTTGCGCGACGCCGGCGCGCTCGGTCCCCAGCCGCCGCAGGCGCTGCGGGCGCCGTTGCCGAGCGTGCGGTAGGTCGACGGCGGGCGCCGGGCAATGTACTCTCGCCAGCGCGAGAACGAGGAGGCTGCGATGGTGGCAAAGACGGGACGCATGGTGTTGGGGCTGGTGGCGGCGTTCGTCGCCGGCGCGGCGGTGGGGCTGCTGTGGGCGCCGGCGGCCGGCGAGCGGACGCGGAAGGCGCTGGCGAAGAAGGGCGGCGTGCTCGGCGACCGCGCCGCCTCGGCGTGGCAGCAGGCCGGCAAGCTGGTCGCCAAGGGCAAGCGGCGCATCAGCGCCTGAGGCGCCCCCGGCAGCCACGCTAGCTGCCGGCGGCCAGCTGCAGGCAGCGCTCCTCCTCCAGCTCGGCGTGGATGGCGACCGCCGCCTTCACCCCTCGGCGGCGACCACCGCCTGCTGCACGTCGCGGTTGGCGTCGCCGGCCGCGCCGCCGTCGGGCACCTTGAAATATAACCAGTTGGTTGATAGGTTATAGAGGTCGATGGGTGTCCCCCTTCCCTTCGGGCCCGAGGCCTTGGTGCGCATCGCCCACCGGCTCAAGGCCCTCGCCGACCCTACCCGGCTGCACCTGCTGCAGGTGCTGGGGCAGGGCGAGCTGTGCGTGGGTGAGCTGGTAGACCGCGTAGGGGGAACGCAGGCCAATGTTTCCAAGCACTTGGCGGTCCTGCGGGGGGCCGGACTGGTACGCGGTCGGCGTGACGGCATGAACGTCTACTACGCCATGGAGGACGCCGCGGCGCTCGAGGTCTGCCGGCTGATGTGCGGCTGCGTCGAGCGTGAGGCGTCGCGGGCCATGGCCCAGATGGGACACAACGAGGTGGGGCAGGCCTGACCCCCCGAGGCCGAATGGGCCGGGGTGGCATGGGCACTGCTCGCGAGTCGAACCGAAGACCAAGACGGAGCCAGCAAGCGGCACCGCCCCGTCAGCGCGAACACGAGGAGAAAGATAGTCATGAGCAAGCCGATCGAGGTCAGCGATCAGGACTTCCAGAGCAAGGTGCTGGAGGCCGAGCGCCCGGTCCTGGTGGATTTCTGGGCCCCCTGGTGCGGGCCCTGCCGGATGGTGGCGCCCGTGCTCGAGGAGCTCGCCGGCCAGTACGCAGACAAGCTCACCATCGCCAAGGTGAACACCGACGAGCACCAGGAGAACGCCGGGCGGTTGGGAGTGCGCGGCATCCCGACGCTGATCCTCTTCTCCGGCGGTCGCGAGGTGGAGCGGATCGTCGGCGCGTTGCCGAAGGCGGCGCTGCAGGCGCGGCTCGACGCCGCGCTGGGCGCCCAGGTCTCGTGAGCCAGTGTCGCTGAGCTTCTAGGAGGCTGCCGGATGCCACTCTACGAATACCGCTGTCGCGACTGCGAAGAGCGCTTCGAGGTGCTGCAGCGGTTGGGGGAGACGGGAGAGGGGCTGCTCTGCCCGCGCTGCGGCGCCGGGCGGCCCGACCGCCTGCTGTCGACGTTCGCCGCCGGCGGTGCCCGCGAGACGGCCGCGTCCGCGGCCGGGTTCTCGTCGTGCTGCCGCGGCCCCGGCTTCAGCTGCGACAGCTGAGCTGACGAAGGGCGCGTCGCGCAGCGCCCACCAGTGGGCCAGCCGGAGCACGGCGGCGAGAGCGAGGCGGGCGCGGCGGCGCTGGGAGCGCGCTCACTGCAGCGCCGCGGCGAGCCGCGCCACCCCTTCGCGAATCGCCTCCTCGGGTGCCGCGAAGGTGAGGCGCAGCCAACCAGCGCCGGCGGGTCCGAAGGCCTCGCCGGGCACCACCAGCACCTCGCCCTGGCGGGCCAGGTCGAAGGCGAGCTGGGTGGTCGAGGCGACGCGCCGGCGAAAATCGGCGAAGCAGTAGAAGGCGCCCTGCGGCTCGCGCCAGGTGACGTCGCGGATGCCGGCGAGGGCGTTGCGCATGGTCGCCCAGCGGCGGCGGTAGCCATCGCGGATCGCCTCCATCTCGGCCGCCGGCAGGGCGAGGCCGGCGAGCGCCGCCACCTGCGCCAGGGAGGGAGCGCAGGTGACCAGGTTCTGGTGCAGGCCGAGCAGCTGCTGCGTCACGTCGGGGGGCGCCACCAGCCAGCCCAGTCGCAGGCCGGTGAGGGCCAGCGACTTGGAGATGCCGCCCACGTGCAGGACCCGCGGTCCGCTGGGGTAGCTGGGCGGTGCGTCGAGCCAGAGCTCCTCGTAGACCTCGTCGGAGAGCAGCCAGAAGCGGCGCTCCTCGGCGAGGGTGGCGAGCTGGCGGAAGCGCTCCGCTGCCAGCACCTCGCCGGTGGGGTTGGCGGGCGAGCCGACGATGAGCATGCGGGTGCGCGGCGTGATCGCCGCTTCGACGGCGGCGAGCGGCGCCCGCACGCCGGTGGTGCCGGCGAGGCGGGGCAGCGTCTCGTATGCGGGATAGCCGATGTCGGGGATCACCACCTCGTCGCCGGGACCGACGAGCCCGAAGACGGCGAGCGCCAGCGCCTCCTGCGAGCCGACGGTGACGAGCGTCGAGTCGGCCTCGCCGCCGTGGGCGGGCCGCCGCCGGGCCACCGCCTGGCGGAGGTCGGCGCGGCCGGCGTTGGGCGTGTAGCCGAAGTCACCAGCGGCGACGGCGGCGGCAATGGCGTCGCGCACCGCCGCCGGCACGGCATGCGACGGCTCGCCGACGGCGAGGCTGATGGCGCCGGGCGCGGCGGCGAGCGCCACCTGGCGGATGAGCGAGAGGGGGACCGAGGGTCGGGTCATCCGGATCAGCGCCTCACGAGGCTGGTTGCGAGCAGTCTACCGCCGCCCGCGGGCCCCCCTTGTCATCGCGAGCGCAGCGAAGCGATCTCGACGTC